>NZ_JBEXPK010000009.1:0-244453 GCF_040612015.1 Streptomyces sp. NPDC006476
GGCTACGAACTGTGCGAGAACATCCCCCTGCGCGAGGGCAGCGAGGAGTACCTCGACTCCGAGAAGTACCAGCTGCGCCCCCGCGACTGGGAGACGGCCGAACGCGAGGGCCGCACCATCACCCCCCTCATCACCCGCCTCAATGCCGTCAGGAGGCGCCACCCGGCCCTCCGCCGGCTGCGCAACCTCCGCTTCCACCACACCGACAACGACATGGTCCTCGCGTACAGCAAGACCACGGACCGGGACAGCGTCCTCGTCGTCGTCAACCTCGATCCGCACCACACCCAGGAGGCCACGGTCTCGTTGGACATGCCGCAACTCGGCCTGGAGTGGCACGCACTCATGTCCGCGCACGACGAACTGACGGGTGAGACCTACCGCTGGGGCAGGAACAACTATGTGTGCCTGGAACCGGGGCGGTCCCCGGCACACGTGCTCCACATCCAGCGGTCGTCCACGTAGCCATCGATCGGAGGGTCACAGCGTCATGACTGTCAACCAGCCCGTCCCGGACACCTTCGAGGACACTCCTGCCAAGGACCGGGACCCGGAGTGGTTCAAGCGCGCGGTGTTCTACGAGGTCCTCGTCCGTTCCTTCCAGGACAGCAACGGCGACGGCGTCGGCGACCTCAAGGGCCTGACCGCCAAGCTGGACTACCTGCAGTGGCTGGGTGTCGACTGCCTGTGGCTGCCGCCCTTCTTCAAATCACCCCTCCGCGACGGCGGTTACGACGTCTTGGACTACACCGCCGTACTGCCGGAGTTCGGGGATCTCGCCGACTTCGTGGAGTTCGTCGACGCCGCCCACCAGCGCGGTATGCGGGTGATCATCGACTTCGTCATGAACCACACCAGCGACCAGCACCCGTGGTTCCAGGAGTCCCGCAAGGACCCCGACGGCCCCTACGGCGACTACTACATGTGGGCCGACGACGACAAGCAGTACCCGGACGCCCGGATCATCTTCGTCGACACCGAGGCCTCCAACTGGACCTTCGACCCGGTGCGGGGTCAGTACTTCTTCCACCGTTTCTTCTCCCACCAGCCGGACCTCAACTACGAGAACCCGGCCGTCCAGGAGGAGATCCTGGCCGCCCTCCGCTTCTGGCTGGACCTCGGCATCGACGGCTTCCGCCTCGACGCCGTCCCCTATCTCTACGCGGCCGAGGGCACCAACTGCGAGAACCTCCCGGCCACCCATGAGTTCCTCAAGCGCGTCCGCCGTGAGATCGACCTCCACTACCCGGACACCGTGCTCCTGGCCGAGGCCAACCAGTGGCCCGAGGACGTCGTCGACTACTTCGGCGACTACGACTCCGGCGGCGACGAGTGCCACATGGCCTTCCACTTCCCGGTCATGCCCCGCATCTTCATGGCCGTACGACGCGAATCCCGCTATCCCGTCTCCGAGATCCTCGCCAAGACCCCCGCCATCCCCTCCAACTGCCAGTGGGGCATCTTCCTGCGCAACCACGACGAGCTGACCCTGGAGATGGTCACCGACGAGGAACGCGACTACATGTGGGCCGAGTACGCCAAGGACCCGCGGATGCGCGCCAACATCGGCATCCGCAGGCGCCTGGCCCCCCTCCTCGACAACGACCGCCACTCCATCGAGCTGTTCACCGCCCTGCTGCTCGCCCTGCCGGGATCACCGATCCTGTACTACGGCGACGAGATCGGCATGGGCGACAACATCTGGCTCGGCGACCGCGACGCCGTCCGCACCCCCATGCAGTGGACGCCTGACCGCAACGCCGGCTTCTCCACCTGCGACCCCGGACGGCTCACCCTGCCGACGATCATGGACCCGGTCTACGGCTACCAGGTCACCAACGTCGAGGCCTCGATGGCCTCCCCGTCCTCGCTGCTGCACTGGACGCGCCGCATGATCGAGATCCGTAAGCAGAACCCGGCCTTCGGCCTCGGGTCCTACACGGAGCTGCAGTCCTCCAACCCGGCGGTGCTGGCCTTCCTGCGCGAGTACGAGGACGACCTGGTGCTCTGTGTGAACAACTTCGCGCGGTTCGCGCAGCCCACCGAACTCGACCTGCGCGAGTTCGCCGGACGCCACCCGGTCGAGCTGTTCGGCGGGGTCCGCTTCCCCGCCATCGGCGAGCTGCCGTACCTGCTGACCCTCGGGGGCCACGGCTTCTACTGGTTCCGGCTCACCCGAGTCGCATCCCGCATCGGCCGACGCCCATCGGCGTGAGCTTCGAGCGTGTGCCGAGGAAAGGACGCGTCACCATGCAGAAGACCGCAACTCCCCGACCAGGCCGTACCGTCGACGCGGGCCCCATGGCCTCGCTCGCCGGACTGCTGCGCGAATGGCTGCCCCGGCAGCGCTGGTTCGCGGGCAAGGACCGGCCCGTCACGGACCTGGCCCTGGTGTCCATGACGGAGCTGTTCCCGGGCTGTCTGCATCTGCTGGTGCACGCCGGTCACGGCGGAGTGCCCACGCCCGGTGGCACTCCTCCGGCCGGTGACTGCTACCAACTGCTGCTCGGCGTACGCCGTCATCCCTCGCCCCGCCTCGGCCGGGCGCTGATCGGACGCGCCGAGGAGGGACCGCTGGCCGGTCTGACCGTCTTCGACGCGCTCCAGGATCCCCGCTCGGCCCAGTTGCTCCTGGAGCGGCTGCGCCGGCCCGGGACGGCCGGCCCTCTACGCTTCGAGACCGCCCCTTCCCTGACGGTCCCGAGCGGGCTCGTGCCGCGGCTGATGGACGCCGAGCAGTCCAACACCTCCCTGGTGTACGGGGACGCGTTCATCCTGAAGCTCTTCCGGCGTGTGCAGCCCGGGATCAACCCGGACCTGGAGGTGCCGGAGGCGCTGGCCGAACAGGACTGCCGGCGCGTGCCGGCGCCGGTGGCCTGGTTCCGTACGACGCATCCGCAGGAGGCCACCCTCGGGGTGCTGCAGCCGTTCCTGCGGGACGCGCACGACGGCTGGGCGCTGGCGTTGCGCGCGCTCGCCACGGGCGACGACTTCACCGCGCAGGCCCGCCAGTTGGGCCAGGCCACGGCCGAGGTGCATCTCGCGCTGGCCGCGGCCTTCCCGGCCGGTGCGCACGACGAGAGCGTGCGCACGGCCTCCGCGATGACCGAACGTCTGGACGCGGCCGCCCACGCCGTGCCCGCCCTGCGCCCGTACGTGCCGGGACTGCGTGCCGCCTTCGGCACGCTGGTCGCCTGCGACCCCGGCCCCCCCGCCCAGCGCATCCACGGTGATCTCCATCTGGGCCAGGTCCTGCGGGCCGGCCGGGACTGGTTCGTCATCGACTTCGAGGGGGAGCCGTCCCGTCCCCTCGCCGAACGGCGTGCCGCGCAGTCCCCGGTGCGGGACATCGCGGGCATGCTGCGGTCCTTCGACTACGCGGCCCGGCAGCGCCGCCCCTGGCGTCCCGAATGGGCGCGCCGCTGCCGGGAGGCGTTCTGCGCCGGCTACGCCGACCGGGCCGGCTGGGACCCGCGCAAGAAGCACGGCCTGTTGCGCGCCTACGAGACCGACCGGGCCGTGTACGAAGTGCTCTACGAGGCCAGACACCGTCCGGACTGGCTTCCCGTTCCCATGGCGGCGATCGAGCGTCTCGCCGTAAGAGGAGGCTGAAGCCGTGGCCCTGCGCGACACCTCATTCCCCGAGCCCTCCGGCCCGGCGCAGCCCCAGGCCGCGCCGCCCCTGGACCCCGGCGATCGTGAACGCCTGCTGTCCGGCCGGCACCACGACCCGCACGCGTTGCTGGGCGCCCATCCGGTGCCCGGCGGCATCGCGGTGCGGGCGCTGCGCCCGTACGCCTGCTCGGTCACCGTCGTGATGGGCGGCAGGCGCGAGAAGCTGGTCTCCGAGGGCGACGGCCTCTTCTCCGGCGTGCTGCCGCTCGACGAGATCCCCGCCTACACGCTGGCGGTGCGCTACGACGACGAGGAGCACGAGACGGCCGACCCGTACCGTTTCCTGCCCGCGCTCGGCGAGCTGGATCTGCATCTCATCCGCGAGGGCCGGCACGAGCAGCTGTGGAAGGCGCTGGGTGCCGAGCCGATGACCCACGAGGGCGTGACCGGCACCCGGTTCACCGTGTGGGCACCCAATGCCCAAGGGGTGCGGGTCGCCGGGGAGTTCACCTGCTGGGACGGGACGGCACTGCCGATGCGCTCGCTGGGCGCCTCGGGCGTGTGGGAGCTGTTCGTGCCCGGCATCGGCGAGGGCGCCCGCTACAAGTTCGAGATCACCTCGCGGTACGGCAGCCGGTTCCTCAAGGCCGACCCGATGGCCCGCCGCACGGAGGCGCCGCCCGACACGGCGTCCGTGGTGACGGCCGCGCACCACGAGTGGGGCGACGCGGAGTGGATGGCCCGGCGCGGCCGGACACCGGTGCACCAGGCGCCCTTCTCCGTGTACGAGGTCCATCTGCCGTCCTGGCGCGCGGGATTGACATACCGTGAGCTGGCCGAGCAGTTGCCCGCGTACGTCAAGGACCTCGGCTTCACCCACGTCGAGCTGATGCCGGTCGCCGAGCACCCCTACGGGCCGTCCTGGGGCTACCAGGTCACCGGCTTCTACGCGCCGACGGCCCGTCTCGGCAGCCCCGACGACTTCCGGTACCTGATCGACGCCCTGCACCGGGCCGGCATCGGGGTGATCATGGACTGGGTGCCGGCGCACTTCCCCAAGGACGACTGGGCGTTGGCCCGCTTCGACGGCGACCCGCTGTACGAGCCCGGGGACGAGCGGCGTGCCGAGCATCCGGACTGGGGCACCTACGAGTTCGACCTCGGGCGCACCGAAGTGCGCAACTTCCTGGTCGCCAACGCCGTCTACTGGTGCGAGGAGTTCCACATCGACGGGCTGCGCGTCGACGCCGTCGCCTCCATGCTGTACCTGGACTACTCACGGGACTCCGGACAGTGGTCGCCCAATGTGTTCGGCGGCCGGGAGGACCTGGACGCGGTGGCGTTCCTGCAGGAGATGAACGCGACCGTGTACCGACGGGCGCCCGGTGTGGTGACCATCGCCGAGGAGTCGACCGCCTGGGACGGAGTGACCCGCCCCACCGACAGCGGCGGACTCGGGTTCGGGCTGAAGTGGAACATGGGCTGGATGCACGACTCGCTCGGCTACATCGTGCACGAGCCGGTGCACCGCAAGTACCACCACAACGAGATGACGTTCTCGATGGTGTACGCGTACAGCGAGAACTACGTGCTGCCGATCTCCCACGACGAGGTCGTCCACGGCAAGCAGGCGCTGGTGTCGAAGATGCCCGGCGACTGGTGGCAGCAGCGGGCCACCCACCGCGCGTACCTGGGCTTCATGTGGTCCCACCCGGGCAAGCAACTGCTGTTCATGGGACAGGAGTTCGCGCAGGGCGCCGAGTGGACGGAGACGCACGGCCCGGACTGGTGGCTGCTGGATCCCGGCTACAGCGCCGAGCCCGATCACCGTGGGGTGCGGGACCTGGTCCGCGACCTCAACACCGTCTACCTGGACACCCCGGCACTGTGGCAGCGCGACAGCGATCCGGACGGTTTCCGCTGGGTGCTGGGCGACGCGGCCGAGGACAACGTCTTCGCCTTCCTGCGCTTCGCCGCCGACGGCAGCCCGCTGCTGGCCGTCTCCAACTTCTCCCCCGTCGTGCGCCACGACTACCGTCTCCACGTCGGCGACGAGGTCCCGGTCTGGCGCGAGAGGCTCAACACCGACGCCGCCCGCTACGGCGGCGGCGACGTCGTCAACGCGGAGGACCTCAAGCCCGACGACGGGAAGATCACCGTCACCCTGCCGCCGCTCGCCGCGGTCTGGTTCACCCCGTTGCAATGACGATCAGCGGGGTACTCGATGGCGTCGTAACGGTGGCGATGTCATAGAGAGGCGGCCTGAAGGTGCGGACCGTCGGTGTGGAGGAGGAGCTCCTCCTGGTGGACCCGGAGACCGGTGAGCCGAAGGCGTCGTCCGCCGCGGTGCTCGCCCGTGCGGAGCACGACGGCTCCGGCGAGGGGGTGTTCGAGAAGGAGCTTTACGGCCAGATGCTGGAGTTCGCCACGCATCCCCAGGCCGATATGGCGGATCTGAGCGCGGAGATCGTGCGGTGCCGCAAGGAGGCCGGCCGGCACGCCGGGGAGATCGGGTGCACGGTCGCCGCGCTCGCCACCTCCCCGCTGCCGGTCAGTCCGTCGGTCGGGATGGGCAGCCGCTACCAGTGGATGGCCGAGCAGTACGGCCTCGCCGCGCAGGAGCCGCTCGTGTGCGGCTGCCACGTCCATGTGGCCGTCGACTCCGACGAGGAGGGCGTCGCGGTCATCGACCGCATCCGTCCCTGGCTGTCGGTACTGGCGGCGCTGAGCTCCAACTCCCCTTTCTGGCAGGGGCAGGACACGCGGTACGCCAGCTATCGCAGCCGGGTGTGGCAGCGCTGGCCGTCGGCCGGGCCGACCGAGGTGTTCGGGTCGGCCGAGCGCTATCACCGGCGGGTGGCGGACATGGTCGCGAGCGGGGTGATCCTCGACGAGGGGATGGTCTACTTCGACGTCAGGCTCTCCCAGCAGTACCCGACGGTGGAGCTCCGGGTCGCCGACGTCTGTCTGCACGCCGACACGGCCGTTCTGGTCGCCCTGCTGGCCCGGGGGCTCGTGGAGACCGCGGCGCGGGAGTGGCGGGCCGGACGCGAGCCGGTCGACCACAGCGTCAGCCTGCTGCGGCTGGCCGCCTGGCGGGCCGCCCGCTCCGGCCTCGAGGAGGAGCTGCTGCACCCGGCGACCATGCGCCGGATGCCCGCCGAGTCCGTGGTGGCCGGGCTGCTGGAGCATGTCGGGGAGGCTCTGGAGGAGACCGGCGACCTGGAGCGCGCCCGCACGAGCTGCGCCAGGCTGCTGGGGGGTGACACCGGCGCGGGCATCCAGCGCCGGCTGCTCGCGGAGACCGACAGCCTGCGCGAGGTCGTCACCGCCTGCGCCCGTCAGACCCAGGCGTGAGACGGACGTACTCAGAAGATCATGGCGAGGGCGAACGCGAGGAAGCCCGCGGCGATCAGCACGACCACGAGGAGGATCAGCGCCACGGGCGCCTTCGCCCAGCCCTTGGGCGGATTGTGCCGCTCCAGCGGCCCCGCCTCCGGCATGCTGCTCTCCGCGGGCGGGGTCTCGCCGGGCGGCACTCCGCCGCCGGGCTCGAGACCGGTGGTGCGTTCGGGTTCCGGATCGGGATTGACGTAACTCATGCCCCCCGGGTCCCCCCGACACGGCGAGATCATCACGGCTCCGCAACTTCGCACGTTCCGGTCACCATCCGCACCCACCTGGGCTAGATTCGAGCACCGTCGACAACAGAGATCGTCGGCAGGGTCACCCTCCGTACACCCCAGGAGCAGCGCATGCGCAACGTCGCCCTCGCTCCCCCCTCCGTCGCGCCCCTGACCGGCGGGCTGGCCGACAGCATCTTCGACACGGCGGCCGCCGACCCGACGCTCGCGGTGCTGGCCCGCCGCACGGACCCCGCCTCCCGCGCCTGGGAGGAGGTGACCGCCGTGGAACTGCGCGACGAGGTGGTGGACCTGGCCAAGGGCCTGGTGGCGTCCGGGATCTCCCCCGGCCACCGCGTGGCGATCATGGCGCGCACCCGCTACGAGTGGACGGTCCTCAGCTACGCCCTGTGGGCGCTGGGCGCGGAGGTCGTCCCCATCTACCCGACGTCCTCCCGCGACCAGGTGGAATGGATGCTGCGGGACGCCGGCTGCGTGGCGGTGGTGGTGGAGGACGAGCAGGCCGTGATGACGGTCGGCTCGGTGTGCGGGGCGCTGCCGCGGCTGCGGCATGTGTGGCAGCTGGACGCGGGGGCGCTGGCCGATCTGGTGAAGCGGGGCGCGCTCATCCCGCTGGCGACCGTCGACTCGCTGCGCCGTATCGTCCTGCCCGACTCCACCGCCGCCGTCACCTACACCTCCGGCACGACAGGTCATCCCCTGGGCTGCGCGCTGAGCCACCGCAATCTGGCCAGCGCCTGCGACACCCTGCTCGCCGGCTGGGGCCACACGGTGGTGCCGCCCGGCGAGCGGCAGGGCTCGGTGCTGGCCTTCCTGCCCTTCTCCCATGTCTACGGGCTGCTGGTGCAGACGCTGTGCGTGCGCGGCGGCCTGGTGATGGGGCATGAGCCCGATCTGAGCGAGGAGGCGCTGTCGGCGGGCCTGCGGTCCTTCCGCCCCACCTACCTCTGCGCCGTGCCCTCCCTGTTCGAGAGGATCTACAAGAACTTCCTGCACGCCTCCCAGGAGGCGGGCCGCGGCGCCCTGTTCGAGCGGGCCGCGGACACAGCACGGGACTTCGCGGCCGCGCTGGAACGGCAGCGGCTGGGCGGCGGTTCCGGCCCCGGCTTCGACCTGCGGCTGCAACACGCCCTGTTCGAGCGGACGGTGTACCGCAAGCTGCGCGCCGCGCTGGGCGGCAGAGTGATCCGCGCGACCTCGGGCGGCTCGCCCCTCAGCCGTGAACTGTCGCTCTTCTACGAGGGCATCGGCATCTACGTCAACGACGGGTACGGCCTGACGGAGGCCGCCGGCGGAATCACCGCGCAGCCTCTGGGCCGGGAGATGTCGGGGACCGTCGGACAGGCACTGCCGGGCACCGACATCGCCGTGGCCGAGGACGGGGAGATCCTGGTGCGCGGGCCCTCGGTGTTCCAGGGCTACATCAACGACGAGGCCGCGACCCGGGCCGCGCTGCGCGGCGGCTGGCTGGCCACCGGGGACATCGGGCACCTGGACTCCGACGGGTACCTGACGATCACCGGCCGCAAGAAGGACATCATCGTCACCAGCAGCGGCAAGAGCGTCGCCCCGGCCGCCCTGGAGCAGCGGCTGCGGATGCACCCGCTGATCCATCAGGCGGTCGTCGTCGGCGACAACCGTCCCTGTGTGGGCGCGCTGATCACGCTGGACCCGCTGTTCCTGGCGTACTGGCGCCGCTCCTTGGCGCTGCAGAGCACCACGCCCAGCCGGGAGGCCCGGGAGGAGAACGCGCTGCGGGAGGAGATCGGGCGTGCGGTGGCCGCGGCCAACAGCTCCGTCTCGCGTCCGGAGTCGATCCGGGTCTTCCGGGTGCTGCCCGAGCCGTTCGACGTGACGAACGGAATGCTGACCCCGTCCATGAAGCTGCGGCGGGACGCGATCGTCAAGCACTACGCTTTCGAGATCGACGCGATGTACCAGGCACGCGCGCGTCCGGCCCGGCAGAACATGCCCGACGAGCTGTCCAGCTGGGACGAGGCGGACAATGTGTTCCGATGAGCTCTGCTCGGGAACCTGGGACGGGTAGGACATCCCAGCAAGGACGACAGCCCCGCGGCATCGGGCGGGAAGGCGAGATGGCAACCGAGCGGCGTTGGGAAAGAGGACTTCCTTCGGGTCACCTCCCGGAGCGGGCCACGCGTTTCCCCGGCGAGGTCCACAATGTGACGGACGCGCGTCTGGACGCGGAGCGGTTCCTGGAGGATCTCAGCGAGGTGACGCCGTCGGCGGCCCCCGAGCACTGGGACGACATCCTGCTGGTGGTCACGGAACTCGCCGCGAACGCGATCCAGTACGCGCCAGGGCCCTTCGAACTCCGGCTGCGGCAGACCTTCGACGGGGTGCACGTGATCATGCACGACACGAGCACCACCCCGCCCGCCCCCCGTCCGTTCCGTCCCGACGGCGGTGGCGGCGGGGTCGGCTGGCATCTGATCCACACCCTGTGCGACCAGGTCAGTGTCACCACGACCGACAGCGGCAAGGACATCCACGTCTTCCTGCCCTGGTGAGCGGGGCAGGGAAGCGGTTCTTCAGGCCGGCTGCCCGGCTTCCGGAGCGCTGCGCTCCACGGCCCGCAGCGGGACCAGCACACTGATGGTCTTTCCGCCCCCGGGACGGCGTGCGACGGTGACCTCGCGGGCCAGGCGCACGACCAGCGGCCAGCCGTAGCCGCTGCCCCGGTGCCCCACGGGCAGCGCGCCGGACCCGTACATGACCTCGGGCACCACGTCGCTGTTGTCGTGGACGGCGAGCCGGAGTCCGTCCGGCCTGGGGACGAGCTCCAGTCCCGCCAGTCCCCCGGCGTGCCGGATCGCGTTGGTGACGAGCTCCGACACGACGAGCAGCAGATCGAT
The DNA here is from genome assembly GCF_040612015.1 of Streptomyces sp. NPDC006476. Lineage (NCBI taxonomy): Bacteria > Bacillati > Actinomycetota > Actinomycetes > Kitasatosporales > Streptomycetaceae > Streptomyces > Streptomyces sp. NPDC006476. The sequence continues at coordinate 10,136 of NZ_JBEXPK010000009.1, forward strand.
GACGTCCTCTTCGCAGGCCGTGCGGTCCGCGGTGTCCCACTGCTCGCGCACCACCGAACGCGCGTAGTCACGCGCCGTCGCCGCCGTCGTGACCGGCGGCCTCACCGCTGCGTCAGCCTCGTGGTCCCGGTCACCTCGAACAGCCCTTCAACGCTTCCGTGGCCACACTCACGCTGTCTCTTCCTTCCGGACGGGGGGCCGGGATCACGGCCGTTTGTTTCCCAGCAGTTACCCGGCTGCTCCGTCCGCATTCTGCACAGCGAGAGCGAGGCCCGTCACGTCAGGGGCGGCGCCAGATACGTCTGCCAGCCTCCCTCGGGCCACAGTTCGGCGGCGTGGACGAGGAGCCTGCGCGGCTGCGGACCCAGGCCGGAAACCTTCAGCAGCCCGCCGTTGCGGGCGACGGACCGGTCCGCGACATGAACGACGTACAGCAGGGACGAGTCGGCGAAAGCGACGCCGGTGAGGTCGAGGGTGAGCCGCCGTACCGACACGGGAAGTCCTGCCACCGCGCTTTCGACGGCGGGACGGCTGCGGTTGTCGAGGTCGGTGTCCACGGTGAGCGTGGCGGTTCGGCCGCCGGGGCTCAGTGAGATGTGCGCGCCCATGCTTCGTGTCCCCCTTCCATGGGGGTTGGTGGCCGGGTGACGGCCTGCGGGCTCCCCCACCGTGTCACGAACCGCCAGGCACGTCGAACCGCTCTCCGAAGGTCCGCACGCATGCCGGACGGGATCAGGGGTAACTGCGGATGCGGCTGTCCGCTCGCGTGCGTGGGAACCGATCACGCGGGTAACCGGCCTGGCCGTAGCACTCGTTGTTGTCGGAGGTAGACGTGTCCATTGCCCACAACCCCCTGTCCGTCGAGGTCAGCCTGCCCGGTGAGGACGTGGCGCTGGTCACGGTGAAGGGCTACCTGGACGTCGACACGGCGACGGAGTTCCAGCACCATCTGGCCAACCAGTTGCATCACGGCCGTAGGCACTTCCTGCTGGATCTCACGGATGTGCCGTTCATGGACTCCTCCGGCATGAACATCATTCTCCGCGTCTACCAGGAGGCCAGGGAGCTGCCCGGGAGTGTGCACATCATCTCTCCCACGCCCGCCGTGCGGCGGATTCTCGACCTGACCGGTGTGAGCATCACGGTGCCCGTCTCGGAGAGCGTCGAGGAGGCGCTGGCCCTCGTCGACCAGGCACGGGAGAAGTGACGGTTGCCGTTTGACAATTGTGCGGTCCGGACAACAGAGTGAGCGCGCCAGCGCGGAAGGGATCAGGAATGGGCCGGTGTCAGGCGGTACGTGCCGCGGAGGATTCGTCCTCGTGGATCGCCGCCGCCGCGGCCGCGCAGAAGGCCTCCAGGCTGTCGAGCAGTGAGGTCCGCCGGTCGGCCGGCATCCGGTCGAGCACGGACTGCAGGGTCGTCTCCCGGCGCAGTCGCAGGTCCGTCAGAAAGGCCCTGCCGTGTCGGCTCAGATGAAGCTGCAGCTCCCGCCGGTTGGTGAGCGGGGTCCTGCGCTCCACGAACCCGACGGCCTGCAGCCGGTCGCACAGGCGGCTCGTCGAGGGGGGCGTGGAGCCCAGCGCGTCCGCGAGCGTGCGCAGGTTGATGCCCTCGTTGTGCTCCAGGATGAACAGGACACGCAACTGCGAGGCGGAGACCGGTGCCGTCGAGGCCCTGCCCCACAGCACCTCCAGCAGTTCGGCCGCCCGGGCGGTCACACGCGCGGTCTCCTGGGGTCGCGGGCGCGGATGCGGGGTCGTCACCCGGACACTGTCGCAGCCTTCCCGACCCCTGTCAGCTCACCTCCGGCGCACGCGGCGCTCGGCGCGAGCAGCGGACGGCGGCGTCCGCGGGCCTCGTCCCCGACGGCGCTCCCCCGCACGAAATGGTGTGACGAAGAGCATGAACAGACTCATGGCCGCCGAGCGTGCCCTGCGCTCGGCGGCTCCGCACCGGTTGGCGACGACCGTCCGCGAGGTGCTCTGCGGCCTGTACGAAGCGGAGTACGCCGAGTTCCGCATGGCCGACTACGGGCTGACGGTGTTGCGGCCCGTGTCCCCGCTGACCGGGCCGCCGGAGACGGCGCCCCTGCACGGCAGTGCGGCCGGGCGTGCCTTCGGCGCGCAGCAGCCGATCGAGGAGGACGACGCCGGACGGGTCCGCGTCCATCTGCCGGTCACGGTGCGCGGCGACCGGCTGGGAGTGCTGTCCGTCACCCTGCCGCCCGCGGTGCGGGCACGCACCGATCCGGACGAACTGGCGGAGCTGGCCCGGATCCTGGGGCACGAGGTGGTCGTCGCCGAGCGCCACACGGACGTGTACGCGCAGGCACGGCGCACCGACCGGCTCACGCTCGCCGCGGAGATGCAGTGGCAGTTGCTGCCGGCCCGCTCCAGCGCCCGTGCCGAGTACGCCCTCGGCGCCCAACTGGAGCCCGCCTACGCGGTCTTCGGCGACAACTTCGACTGGTCGGAGTCGCCCGACCGGCTGCTGCTGTACATCACCAACGGCATGGGCGAGGGCATCGACGCCTCCCTGCTGACCAGCCTCGGCATCAACGCGCTGCGCAACGCCCGGCGCGCGGACATCCCGATCTGCGACCAGGCCGCCCTGGCCGACCAGGCGATCTACGCCCAGTACCGGGGCGCGGTCCATCTGTCCGTACTGCTGGTGGACCTGGAACTGGCCACCGGGCGGCTGCAGGTGGTCGACGCGGGCTCGCCGCGGATGCTGCGGCTGCGCGAGGGGACGGTGTCGTTGGTCGACCTGGACGCGCAGCTGCCGCTGGGCATGTTCGAGGAGACCGACTACACCGCCCAGGAGTTGCTGCTGCGGCCCGGCGACCGGCTGCTGTTCGTCAGCGACGGCGTCCATGGCGTGGCCGGGCCGAACGGCGAGAGATACGGGGAGCGGGCGCTGGCGCGGGCGGTCACGGCGACGCGGCTGCTGCCGGCCGCCGATGTGCCGGCCGCGGTCCTGCGGGAACTGGGCGCCCACCGCGGCAGATCGGAACCGGACGACGACGCGCTGGTGGCGTGTGTCGACTGGTTCGGCAAGCAGCCCGCCGACTAGCGGACGGCCCCGGGGGCATCGGATATCGAACGGTGCGGCCCCGGTCGCACGCGTGTCGCGCCGGTACGGACCGGCGGGCCACCCGACGGGATCACCCGACGGGGGCGAGGGCCGGGGCGACCTCGCACCATGACTACAGTTGTCGCCCGGCAAGAGTCGCGGTTTCCGTACCCGGCCGGCGGCGGGTACGGCCGACGCGACGCGGACGACGCGGATGAGGAGTGAGCAGGTGCCGGAGCACGAAACGGCAGAACAGCACGGATCGCCGATACGGGAGGTCGGGGGGTTCCTGCGCCGCCGCCGCGAGCAGATCGCCCAGCGCTGGGCCGACGAGGCCCTCTTCCGGGCCGTCTTCACCATCTCCCGGGACGAGGCCGTGGACGCGGCCCGCACCGTGATCGACGCGCTGGCCCAGGTGGCCGACGCGGAGCGGGCGCACGACGCCGACGCCGCGGGCTTCACCATGGTGCGCGAGCAGTTGGCCCGGATGGGCGCCTCCCGCTCCCGCGCCGGTTTCTCCACGGCACAGGTGTCGAACGAGGTGGACGCCCTGCGCCCGCCGGCGGTGAACCTGCTGATCGCCGATCTCCCGGACGCGTCGCCCGACGAGGTCCTCGAGTGCGCGACCGCCCTCACGGTGCTCATGGGCACCCTGCGGCTGGTCGTCCTGGACACGGCGCTGAACGAGGGCCAGGCGCTCATCGAGCGGCAGCAGCTGCAGTTGCTGGAGGTGGCCACCCCGGTCATCAAGCTGTGGGACGGCATCGTCGCCGTACCCCTGATCGGAACTCTCGACAGCGCCCGCAGCCAGGTCGTGATGGAGACGCTGCTGCAGGCCATCGTCGAACAGCACGCCCGTTTCGCGATCCTGGACATCACCGGCGTGCCCACGGTCGACTCGCTGGTGGCGCAGCATCTGATGAAGACCGTCGCGGCCGCCCGCCTGATGGGCGCCGAGTGCGTCGTCTCCGGCATCCGCCCGGCCATCGCGCAGACCATCGTCCACCTCGGCCTGGACCTGGGCACGGTCCTCACCCGGGCCAGCCTAGCCGACGCGTTGGCGTACGCCCTGCACGAACTGGGCTCCGGCATTATCGCCCCGACGAACGGCGGGGCGGTCCGCGGTGACCGATGACTTCTACCGTGTCCCCCCGCCCCATGTGCCGGTGCTCCGCCTCGGCGACGTCCTGCTGGTCACCCTGCAGGGGGATCTGCACGACAGCACGGCACAGCAGCTGCAGGAAGAGATCGGCGAGACCATCGCGAGCAGCGGGGTGACCGGGGTCGTCATCGACATCTCCGGGGTCGAGATCGTCGACTCCTTCCTGGCCCGGACGCTGGCGGAGATCGCGGCGAACTCCTCACTGCTGGCCGCCCGGACCGTGGTCGCCGGCATGCGGCCCGCGGTCGCGATCACACTGGTGGAGCTCGGGTTGACGCTGCCCGGACTGCGGACCGCCCTCAACACCGAGGCGGCCATGGACCTGCTCGCCGCCGACACGCACCGGCCCGGCGGGCCACGGGAGCATCGGTGATGCCGATGTCCGCAGGCGTGGACGCCTGCCTGCCGATCCGCTCCGACATGGACCTGGCGTGGGTACGGCAGCACGTACGACAGTCCGCCGCCCGACTCGGCTTCGGGCTGGTGGAACAGACGAAACTGGTGACCGCCGCGAGCGAACTGGCCCGCAACACCCTGGTCCACGGCGGGGGCGGCCGCATGGAGTCGGCCCGGGTGACCCGCGGCCGGGCCGTCGGGCTGCGGCTGACCTTCGCCGACGAGGGCGCCGGCATCGCCGACCTGGAGCAGGCGCTGAGCGACGGCTACACCTCCGGCGACGGCCTGGGCCTGGGACTGGGCGGCGCCCGCCGGCTGGTCCACGAGTTCTCCCTGGAGAGCACCCCCGGCGTGGGCACCACGGTCACGGTGATCTCCTGGGCGTCGATGCCGCCGCCCCCGCGCGAGGAACCGTGATGCCGCGCGTGTGGGACGTCCCGGTGCACGACTCGACCCGGGTGCGCGACGCCCGGGTCGCCGCCGAGCGTGCCGCCGCCCTCGCCGGGCTGGACGCCAAGCGCACGGCGGCCCTGTCGCTGGTGGCGACCGAGCTGGCCACGAACCTGGTCAAGCACGCCGGGGGAGGACAGCTGCTGGTCGAGCTCGCGCCGCCCGCCCTGCCCGCCGACGCCTCCGTCCCCGCGCGGCTGGTGCAGATCGCCGCGATCGACCACGGCCCCGGTATCGCCGACGTCACCGCCGCCCTGAGCGACGGTTTCTCCACCGCGCGCTCCCTGGGTGCGGGCCTGGGCACATGCCGGCGGGTCGCGGACGACTTCGCCCTGCACAGCGTCCCCGGGCGGGGCACGGTGGCGCTCGCCCGGATCGGCGCCGCCCCGGGGACCACCCCGGCCGAGGACCCCGCCGCGGTGCGGGCCGGCGGCATCAACGTGCCCTTCGCCAGGGCCGAGTACTCCGGTGACGCCTGGACCTGGGTGCGCGCCGGGCACCGGGCCACCCTGATGCTGGCCGACGGACTGGGACACGGGCCGGAGGCGGCGCGGGCCTCGTCCGCGGCCGTCGAGGAACTGCACCGCTCGGCGCACCTCTCCCCCGCCGACTGTCTCGGGCGTCTCGACAGCGCGCTGCGCGGCACCCGCGGGGCGGCCGTCGCCGTCGCCCAGGTCGACACCGCGGCGGGCCTGCTCCGCTTCGCCGGCGTCGGCAACATCGGGGCCAGGCTGCGTACCGGGGACGCCTGGCGCTCCCTGCTGTCCCGGCCCGGCATCATCGGCGTGCACCGGCCCGGGACACTGCGCGAGGACCGGATGCCGTGGGCGGCCGACGGGACACTGATCCTGCACAGCGACGGCCTGCCGAGCCGCTGGACGCCACCGGCCGAAGCGGCCATGCTGACGGCGGATCCGGCCGTCGTCGCGGCGGGGGTGATCCGCGACGCGGGCAGCGCCGCCCGCCCGGTCCGCGACGACACCGCCGTGGCCGTACTGGCCCCGACCCTGCCGGAGCGCCCATGAAGCGAACATGGCAGATCAGCACCGTCGGCGACGCGGCACGCGCCCGTATCGCCGCCGCGCGTCTCGCCGCCGCGCACGGGGTGACGGCGCTGGACCGGACCCGGCTGGCCACCGCCCTCAGCACCCATCTGCGCCAGTGCCTGACCAAGGGCGGCTCGTGGCGGCTCACCCTCGAGGTCACCCCGGCCCCGGCTCCCGCAGCGCAGAGCGTCCTGCACGCGGTCGTCACCCCCCTGGAAACCACGGAGTCCACCGCGCACACGCCGTGGCGCACCTCCCTCCTGTGCCCCGAGACACCGGCCGCCACGGACGCCTCCATGCCGGCCGACACCCCCTCGGTACTGGCCGAGTCCCTGCTCGGCGCCGACGAGGACGCCGCCCTGGTGCTGGACAAGCTCGCCGAGCAGGAGGAGTTGGTCGCCTTCCTCCGGGACGAGCTGCACCAGACCAACCAGGGCGTGCTCGCCCTGCACGCGGAGCTCGACGCGGCGGGACGTGCCCAGCGCGAGGCCTTCGCCGCCGAGCGCGCCGCCCGCCAGGAGGCGGAGAGCGCCCGCCGCCGGCTGACGTTCCTCGCCGACGCCAGCGCCGTCCTGACCTCCTCGCTCAACCACGACGAGATCGTGCGCCTGCTGCCCGAACTGCTCGTGCCGGAGTACGCCCGCAGCGTCGACGTCTGGCTGTTCGACGGCGACGACGACCGGCGCCCGCCCGCACCGCACCCGGCCGCCGCCGTGCTCGCCGCCCGCACCGGCCGTCCCCAGTACGCCGCCGGCCGCCCCGGCGAGCTGCCCGGGGTCGACGACCGTCCGCCGTCGGCGCTCGATCCCGAACACCCCCTGCTGTGCCTGCCGTTGCCCACCCGCCGGGCGCCGCTGGGGGTCATCACCCTCGCCCCGCCCGGGGACCGCTGGGACCCGGACGACGCCGTCATGCTCATCGAGTTCGCTCGGCGCGCCAGCATCGCGATCGACAACGCCCGGCGCTTCGAGCACAACCGCGACATCGCCGAGACGCTCCAGCGGGCCCTGTTGACGGACCTGCCCAGCGCACCGGGCCTGCGGCTTGCCGCCCGCTATCTGCCCGCCACGCACGGCCTGAACATCGGCGGTGACTGGTACGACGCCTTCCCGCAGCCCGACGGCGGACTGATCGCCGTCGTCGGCGACGTGACCGGGCACGGGCTGCACGCGGCGGTGATGATGAGCCAGCTGCGCACCGCGCTGCGCGCCTACGCCGTGGACGGCGCGGGCCCGGGCACCCTGCTGACCCGGCTGCACACCTTCCTGCACCATCTGCAGCCCGACCTGTACGCCACCGCCGTCATCGCCCGTCTCCACCCCGACGAGCCCACCCTCACCTGGGCCGCCGCCGGTCATCCGCCGCCGGTCCTGCGCACCCCCGACGGCCGGGTGCACACGCTGGACGCCAAGCCCGGCGCGATGCTGGGCATCCCGCTCAGCCAGGAGATCCCGGACCACACGGTGCCCCTGCCGCCCGGCTCGACACTGGCCCTCTACACCGACGGTCTGGTCGAACGCCGTGCCCAGGGCATAGATCCGGGCATCGCCCGCCTCGCGACCGCCCTGGGCGGCTTCGAGCCGGCCGAGCTGGAACGGAACCTGGAGGGCTCGGCCGACCTCATCCTGGACCCGCTGCTGAGCGACTCCGAGCGGGACGACGACGTCTGCCTGCTGCTGTGCCACCTCGCGGAGCAGCGCGGCTAGCCGTTTCCTTGCCTTCTTTGCGGTGCGTTTCCGCAGCCGGGCGGGCATGGTTGTGCTCGACGCGTTCGTCTGCCCGCCGTGCCCCGCTGGCGGAACGGCTGGGCAAGCGGTGGGATCGATGTGGTGCGAGCGGAGATCCAGGGCAGGCGAAGGGCGTCGGTTGCAGACCGCCTGGAGCCGCAGAAAGGGATGAACGACGTGACACGACCCAGGATCCTGGTGGTGGGCGCGGGCTTCGCCGGCGTGGAGTGCGTACGCAGGCTGGAGCGGAAACTCGCGCCGGCCGAGGCGGACGTCACTCTGGTGACCCCGTTCGCCTACCAGCTCTATCTGCCCCTGCTGCCCCAGGTCGCCTCCGGTGTGCTGACGCCCCAGTCGATCGCCGTCTCGCTGCGCCGCAGCAAGAAGTACCGCACCCGGATCATTCCCGGCGGAGCCATCGGCGTCGACCTGAAGGCCAAGGTCTGCGTCATCCGCACTATCACCGACCAGATCGTCAACGAGCCCTACGACTACATCGTGCTGGCCCCCGGAAGCATCACCCGCACCTTCGACATCCCTGGGCTGACCGAGCACGCCTTCGGGATGAAGACACTCGCCGAGGCCGCCTACATCCGCGACCATGTGATCTCCCAGCTCGACCTGGCCGACGCCAGCGACGATCCGGCCGAGCGCGCCTCGCGGCTGCAGTTCGTGGTGGTCGGCGCCGGCTACGCCGGCACGGAGACGGCCGCCTGTCTGCAGAAGCTCACCCACGGCGCGGTCAAGCGCTACCCACGCATCGACCCGGCCCTGATCAAGTGGCATCTGATCGACATCGCCCCCAAGTTGATGCCCGAGCTCGGCGACAAGCTCGGCCGCAGCGCGCAGGAGATCCTCAAGCGGCGCGGCATCGAAGTCTCGCTGGGCGTGTCCATCGAGAAGGCGGGGCCCGAGGAGGTCACCTTCACCGACGGACGGGTGGTGCCCACCCGCACCCTGATCTGGACCGCCGGGGTCGCCGCCAGCCCGCTCATCGCCACGCTCGGCGCGGAGACGGTCCGCGGGCGCCTCGTGGTCACCCCCGAGATGAACCTGCCCGGTCATGACGGGGTGTTCGCGCTCGGCGACTCCGCCGCGGTGCCGGACCTGGCGAAGGGTCAGGAGGACGCGATCTGCCCGCCCACCGCGCAGCACGCCATGCGGCAGGGCCCGCAGGTCGCCGACAACATCATCGCGAGCCTGCGCAACCATCCCATGACGCCGTACCGCCACAAGGACCTCGGTCTCGTGGTCGACCTCGGCGGCACCGACGCCGTCTCCAAGCCGTTGGGCATCGAACTGCACGGTCTGCCCGCCCAGTTCGCGGCCCGCGGCTACCACTGGTGGGCGCTGCGCACCAGTGTCGCCAAGGTCCGGGTGGCGACCAACTGGACGCTCAACGCGATCGCCGGTGACGATTTCGTCCGCACCGGCTTCCAGGCCCGTAAGCCGGCCAGGCTCAAGGACTTCGAGTACACCGACGCCTATCTGAGCGCGGAGCAGGTGCGGGAGCAGATCGAGGGGGCCGGGCGCAAGCAGCTGTGAGGCGGGTGCGAGCGGTCCGCGTCCGTCATGTCATGCTGGGTCGCGGATCATGACGTGAAGCGGGGAGTGAGTACGGCGGCGTGAGGGCAGCGCGAGGGTCGGTCAGGGTACGGCTGCGGGATCTCGTGGCGGCCTCCGACCCCGGGCTGCTGCGCCTGACCGCCGGGCTGAGGACGATGGGCGCGATCGCCCTGACGCTGGCCGTGCTCACCCTGCTGCACGCCGATGTGCGCCATCTGGTCGGCGGGGCCATCGCGGCGATGGTGGCCACCTTCGCCATCCGCGAGAAACAGCCCGGCCCGCAGGCCGTCACCCTCGCCCTCGGGCTTCCGGTGGCCCTGGTCTCCGTGTCCCTGGGCGCGTTGCTGCACTCCCGGGTGATCGCCGGTGACGTCTTCTTCGTCGCGCTCATCTTCTGCGCCGTGTACGCCCGCAGGTTCGGCGACCGGGGCACCGCGCTGGGCCTGGTCGGCTTCCAGGTCTACTTCATGTCCCTGTTCGTCGGCGCCACCGTCTCCGCGCTGCCCCAGCTGTACGGCGTGGTCGTGGTCGCCTTCGCGGCCAGCGCGGTCATGCGCTTCGGCCTGGTGCGCGAGACGCCCGCCGGGATCCTGGAGCGACTGCGGGACGCTTTCCGGGCCCGGCTGGCCCAGCTGGTGTCCGCGCAGCTGGAGCTGCTGGACGCCGGCCCCGACGACATCGACAAGGCCCTGCAGGGCACCCGCGAGGGCACCGCCCGGCTGCACGACACGGCCATGATGATCCAGGGACGGCTGGAGGACGGCACCTCCGACGAGGCCGTGGCCCGGCTGGTGCAGCGGCGCATCGCGGACGCCGAGATCGCCGCCGAGCGCCTCGGTCTGCTGCTGCTCACCGCGCGCAGCGCCGAGCGGGCGGACACCCTGACCCTGCACCTGCCGGGAGCGTCCCTCTCCGAGGGCGGCCGGCTGCCCGTACGGGACGAGGCGACCGAGATTCTGCGCCGCGATCTTGAGGCACTGCGGGCGCTGGTGCTGCGGCCGGTCTCCGCCCACCCCGGCGCCGGACTGGTCCAGCTGCGCAACCGGCTGCTCGGCTACCGGGACGAGGAGAACCTGCCCAAGGCCTCCCCCGCCGTGCAGGACGTCTTCCGCGGCATCGGCGAGGCCGCCCGCGCCGTGCTGGGCCTCAGGATCGCGCTGGACGGGCCGCAGGACGAGTCGGACGACACCCCGTCCGCCGCGCGCTCCCGTGAGGAACTGGACGCCGAGGACGCCGCGATCGACGGGGGCGAGGAGAGCGCCGAGGACACGGCGACGGGCCTGCGGCGGCCGACCACCCGGGCCGCGGTGCAGGTCGCGGTGGGCTCGTCGCTGGCCATCGTGGGCGGCGAGTTCCTCTCCAGTCAGCGCTGGTACTGGGCGGTGCTGACCTGCTGGATCGTGTTCATCAACACCGCGTCCACGGGCGAGATCCTGGTCAAGGGCTACCGGCGGCTGGTGGGCACCGTGCTCGGCGTGATCGCGGGACTGCTGCTCGCCGCGCTGGTCGGCCACCACACCTGGACGGCGTTCGCGCTGGTGCTGGTGTGCGTGTTCGCGATGTTCTACACGGCGCCGCTGTCGTACACGCTGATGTCGTTCTTCGTGACGGCGGCGCTGGGCCTGCTCTACACGCTGCTGCACACCTACAGCCTGTCGGTGCTGGTGCTGCGGGTGGAGGAGACGGCGCTGGGCGCGGCCTGCGGCATCATCGCGGCGGCGTTCGTGCTGCCGGTGCACACCGACCGCCGTACCAACGACCTGCTGGTGACGGTGCTGGAGCGGCTCGGTGCGGTCACCGAGGCCGCCGTGGAGCAGCTCAGCGGCGGGCCGCCGGACGAGCTGCTGGACAAGGCGCGGGACCTGGACCAGGCGCTGGCGGACCTGCGGGCCGCCACGCAGCCGCTGACCCACCCGGTGACCCCGATGCGGGCCCGGCGCGACACCGCCCGGTACGTGGTCGCGCTGCTGGAGACCTCCGCGTATCACGCGCGGTCGCTGGCCGCGATGGCCGAGCTGCTGCCCACGCATCCCTCCATCGCCGCCGATCCCCGGTTGCGCCGGGCGGGGCGGCGCCTGCTGCACAACATCGACGCGATCGCGGCGCGGGTCGCGGACGAGCGGGCGGACGTCGAGGTCGAGACGGGCGCGAGCATCGCCGCGCTGCTGGAGTCGGAGCTGCCCGGCGGGTCGCGCTACGGCCGGATCACCGACCGAGTGCTACGGCATCTGCAGCGGCTGGACGAGGCGGTGGTGGGCCTGGCCCGGCCGCTGCGGGTGCCGGTGGCGGAGCCGAAGCGGTGACGGTGACGGCCTGGGGTTCTCAGTGCTATGTCACATACCACTGGTCAGTGCTATGTCATATACCATTGATCCGTCAGAAGTCGGTGGGCAGGCCGCTGACCTCGGCGATGCCGCGCAGCTCCTCGTTCTGGTGGTGCCGCTCGCGGATGTAGTCGGCGATCTCGCCGAGGCGGGTGGGGTCGGATGCGGTGTCCGCGTCGGTGATCACGCGGACCGGGCCGGTCTCGTCCAGGTTGATCTCGACGACCTCGTTGTCCAGTCTGCCGGTGACCGCGGCGGCGATGACCAGGGCGGCCTCGTCGCGGACCTCCTGGGACAGACCGTCGGTGCGTTCACCGTCGAGGGCGAAGTCGAGCTCGGGCAGACGCTGCTCCTCGATCGCCCGCAGGATCGGCTGGACCACGTCGAGCAGCTGAAGGTAGTCCTCCGTGTCCATCCGGGTGCGCAGGAGGCCGAGATACATGTCGACGGGCCGGTGCTCGGGTGGAAACTCGGGTTCGTTCATCCCCATCGTGTTCCCCCTTCCTCACGCGTCAGACCCGGCGCCAGCGCGCCAGGGCGAACGAGAACAGACCGAACAGGACCAGGCCGGTCGCCACGCAGACCAGCAGCCACGGGCCGAGGGGGGTGTCGGCGAACGAGCGCAGGGTGTCGTCCAGTCCCTTGGCCCTGTCGGGCTTGTAGTCGACGGCGGCACGCACCGCGAAGACGCCCGCCGCGGCGAAGACCAGGCCGCGCGCCGCTCCGCCGCCCACTCCGGTCACGTCCACCAGCCGGCGCGCCCAGGGGGCCATCTGGGTGAGCTTGAGCTGACGGCGGTAGTCCCGCCGTACGGCCCGGGCCCCGACCCAGACGCCCGCCACGATGACGCCGGCACCCGCGATGCCCACCAGCCACTGCCCGGCGGGCATTTGCAGGACCCGCGCGGTGATGTCGCGGGACTGTTCGTCGCTGGAGCCCCCGCCGCTGCCGCCGTGCGGGCCCGCCGCGAAACGGAGCACCGAGTAGGCGACGAACGCGTAGAAGACGCACCGGGCCGCCGCGATCAGCCGCTTGCGCGCGCTGCGGCCGTCCTTGCCGACCGAGCCGAAGACGGCCTCCGACAGCCGCCACAGCGCCATGCCGACCAGGCCCAGACCCAGCGCCCAGAGCAGGACGGCTCCGAAGGGCTGTCGGGCCAGCTCGCCGACCGCGCCGCCGCGGTCCGCCTGTTGGTCTGTGTCGCCGAAGGCGATCTGCAGCGCGATGACGCCGACCAGCAGATAGATCACCCCGCGGGCGGTGAGCCCGGCACGGGCCGCGCCCTCGGTCACCGAGCCACGGGCCGCACGTTCGGCCTGCATGCGGGTGGTATGTGACATAGCACTCGCGTTCATGTGAACCTCCCGTCGTGCGAATGCCCCGGCTTCGGGCCCCGACACCGGCCGCAACCCGTGCGATCGCGCCAGTCAGGACCCGCCGCCGGCACCGGACACGGCTGTGCCCGGAAGCGGGCTCGATGCGCTTCCGGGCACAGCCGTCGCGGACTGGTGCGTGAGGTCAGTCGGCCAGGGGTGCGGCGGTCTTCGACGCCGAGTGCACCGGGTCCGCCGCCGCCAGCAGCCGGTGGGCCGTCTCCAGGGCGTGTCTGACGTCACGGGTGCCGGTCGACACGCACAGCGTGTACGCCACGTCCTGGGCGCGCGGGCTGACCCGGCCCGTGCCGGTCTCGGCCTCCTCGGCCCGCAGTGACTCGTACTCCTCGACGAGTTTGCGCAGAAAGGCCGGATGAGGGATCAGCATGGTTTCCGTTCCTCCTCGAATCGGTAATCGCTCGGCTCGGCTCAGACCGCGGTCGACCGCCCGTCGGTGCCCCGTCGGCCGCGCTGGCCCATCGCCTCGGCGCGCACCTGGGCGCAGCTGCGGCTGATGAGGCGGGAGACGTGCATCTGGGAGATGCCCAACTGGTCGGCGATCCGGCTTTGCGTCATGTCCTCGAAGAAGCGCATGTAGAGAATGGCCCGTTCGCGTTCGGGCAGGCGGCGCAGGCCTTCCTTGGCGGACTCGCGGTCGATCACGGTGTCGAAGGAGGAGTCCGTCGCCCCGAGCGTGTCGGCGAGGCTGTAGCCGTCGTCGTCACCGGAGAGCTCGGCGTCCAGCGACAGGGTGCTGAAGCTCTCCAGTGCCTCCAGGCCGCAGCTCACTTCCTCCTCGGTGAGCCCGGTGTGAGCGGCGAGGTCGGCGACCGACGGCTCGGGGGTACCGGGGGTCTGGGTCAGCTCACGGCGCGCGATCCGCACCTTGTTGCGCAGTTCCTGCACCCTGCGGGGCACGCGCAGCGCCCACATACGGTCCCGGAAGTGCCGCTTGACCTCGCCGGTGATGGTGGGGACGGCGTAACTCTCGAAGGCGCCCCGCTCGGGGGCGAAACGGTCGATGGCCTTGACCAGTCCGAGGGCCGCGACCTGCCTCAGGTCCTCCACCGACTCGCCGCGGTCGCGGAAACGGCCGGCGATGCGGTGGGCCATGGGCAGCCAGGCCTTGACGAGCTGGTCGCGGATCGCGTCACGTTCCGGTCCGTCCTCCAGATTGGCCAGCCGGGCGAAGAGGTCGGCCGTGTCGGGGGCGTCGTCGTGCCGCCGCCTGCTGGACGGGGCCTGGGTGGTCTGCGTGCCGGGACGGCTGGTCGAGGTGTCGATGAGCATGCGGATTCGCTCCCGAACTGGGGTTTCAGGGACATACCGCGGGAGAAGCCGCCACCCGGACCGCCTGAAGGTCCGGCCAGCCATACCGCTCCCGCTGGCGCGCCTCCGGTCCGAAGCACGAAACTCCGTCTGCCCATGGGTGGTGGGTACAAACTCCGCTTCCCGAAACTCTTCGCTCCGCTTCGCCGGGAGTCCTCAGGGAAGCTCCACCATCGCCGTGATGCACTTGCCGCCGGCAGGCAGCTCGGACACCCGCACATCGCGAGAAAGCCGGCACACGATGGGCCAGCCCAGACCGCCGGAGCGGCGCCGTCCCCGGGCGTCCACCGGGGGCCTGATCACCGGCAGCTCGGCACTGCGGTCGCTCACCGAGACACACAGACAGGGCCCGGCGACATCGACGCGGAAGTCGGTGACGCCGCCGCCGTGCAGCATGGCGTTGCTGGCGAGTTCCGAGGCGACGAGCAGCGCATCGCCCAGGGCGCCCGGATCGCACTGCGTGTGGGTGATTCGGCAGCGTTCGGCGACCACGCGTTCCACGGCCCTGCGAGCGTCGGCCGGGTGGCACAGGCGCTTCGGCCCGGCACCCCGGGTACCCGAGGGCTCGGTGGCGGATTCGGTCGTGTGCCTCTCGCACATCGCCTGGCTCCCTGTCGGCAGAAGGAACGAGCTCGCGGTCGGTGAGAAAGGCGGCCGTGCGGCACCCCCCGTGCCGCACGGCCGCACGCTGCGTCACGGCCACGGCGAGGTCTCGGCCGACAGCGACGGCGTCCCGTCGCCTGCGTGAGCACTCCAGGTCTCACCTACCGGCTCACCACCGCGGGGCCCGTCAAACCTCCCGTACCGGTCCTTCGGCATCGGTCTTCTCACCGGAGACCGTGGGTACCCGGCCGTCATGAGCGATGTCGTGGACTCAGACGAACTGCTCCGCCGCCTCCAGCGCGCTCGGGCCTGCGCACAGCAGGAGGAACAGACCTGGCGAGAGCGCGCGGACGACCTGAAGGCGGGTGAGCCGGACCCCGCGAGCGAGGCCGTCGTACGGACCCTGGCCTACGAGACGGTGATCAGGGTGCTGGACGAGATCCTCACCCCCGGCGCCCACTCCGAGCAGGGTTGATCCCTCCGGCCCGATTCACGCCCACCCTCCTGGGCACCCGGCGCGCATGTCAGCCGATCACCACCGCGCACCCATCCTGGAGGCCCTGGCCGACTTCCATCGCCAGGGGCAGTTGTCCTTCTCCCCGCCGGGACACAAACAGGCCCGTGGCGCCGACCCCGCCGTGCGCGAGCTGCTGGGCGACGCCGTGTTCCTCGGTGACGTCCTGGCCTCGGGCGGGCTGGACGACCGGCTCACCCGGGGGCGGGTGCTGGAGCGTGCGGAGGAGCTGATGGCGGACGCGGTGGACGCCGAGCACACGTTCTTCACCACGTGCGGCAGCTCGCTGTCGGTCAAGGCCGCGATGCTGGCCGTCGCGGGCCCGCACGAGAAGCTGCTGATCAGCCGGGACGCCCACAAGTCGGTGGTGTCCGGGCTGGTCCTGTCCGGCATCGAACCGGTGTGGGTGGAGCCCTGCTGGGACGCCGAGCGGCATCTGGCGCACGCCCCGTCCGCCGAACGCTTCGAGCAGGCTTTCCAGGAGCATCCCGAAGCCAGGGGCGCCCTGGTCGTCAGTCCCACGCCGTACGGAGCCTGTGCGGACCTGCGGGCGATCGCCGAGGTCTGTCACCGCCGTTCACTGCCGCTGATCGTGGACGAGGCCTGGGGCGCCCATCTGCCCTTCCATCCCGGTCTGCCGTCATGGGCGATGGACGCGGGCGCCGACATCTGCGTGACCAGCATCCACAAGATGGGCAGCGGCCTCGAACAGGGCTCGGTGTTCCATCTGCGCGGCGACCGGGTGCCGCCGCAGCTGCTGAAGACGCGTGCCGACCTGCTGGGCACCACCAGCCCGTCGGTGCTGCTGTACGCCGGGATGGACGGCTGGCGGCGGCAGATGGTCCTGCACGGCCGGGAGTTGATGGGCGGGGCGCTGGACCTGGCGACCGAGGTGCGGGCGGCGATCGAGCAGATCGACGGCCTGCACGTCAACGACCGGGACGACTTCTGCGGTGAGGGCCTGGCCGACGACTTCGACCCGCTGCCGTGCGTCATCGATGTCTCGGGTCTCGGGATCACCGGGTTCCAGGCCGCCGACTGGCTGCGTGAGCACCGACGGCTGGACATGCACCTCAACGACCACCGCCGTATCGGCGCCCAGATCACCCACGCCGACGACCGGGAGACGACCGGCGAGCTGCTGACCGGGCTCAAGGATCTCGCGCAGGCGGCGCTCGAACTTCCGCGCGCGCCATGGGTGGACGTGCCCTCGCCCGCGGAACTGCGCATGACGCAGGCGCAGTTGCCGCGGGACGCCTTCTTCGGTCCCGCCGAGGACGTGCCGGTCGGCCGGGCGGCGGGCCGGATCGCGGCGGAGATGATCACGCCGTATCCGCCCGGGATTCCGGCCGTTCTGCCCGGCGAACGGCTCACCGAGCCGGTGCTGCGGTATCTGCGCACGGGTCTGGAGGCGGGCATGAACCTGCCCGACCCCAGCGATCCTGAACTCAGGACGATCAGGGTCGTGGCGGCCGGCCACGAGCCCGTGGAGTGAAACCGGTCACGCAACCCGCTTTTCGCTACGCGTAGCGCCCCTTGATGGTTTACCGTTCATTCATACGTGGTGGCGGAGTCGACCGTATCCGTCCTCCGGCATCACCGCGAACGGCCCTGGCTGGCCTCCCCCGTCCAGCCAGGGCTTTTTCATGCGCGCGACTTCTTCACCGGAACTGCCGTCCGCCGAGGTGCTCAGCGGACCGGGAGCGGCTGAAATGGGCGTAGGGAAACACCTCAACCCACGCCGGCGAGGAGCCCCGTGCCATGACCAAAGCGATCAAGCTGCTGACCGCCCTCCCTCCGCCCCAGCGCCAGCGTCTGATGGCGTTGGCGAAGGAGGTCTCCTTCCCGGAGGACACCCGGATCTTCGAGGCGGGCGGCCGGGCCGACCGCTTTTGGGTGATCCGCTCGGGGGCGGTCACCCTCGACCAGCGGGTCAACTCGTTGCAGCGGGTCACCGTGGCCAGCCTGGGCGCGGGCGATCTGCTCGGCTGGTCGTGGCTGTTCCCGCCGCACGAGTGGGACTTCGGCGCCGAGGCCTTCAGCCCGGTGCGGGCCTACGAGTTCGACGCGGCGCAGGTGCTGCGGCTGTGCGAGGAGGATCCGTCGCTGGGCATCGTGCTCGTGCGCAGCGTCGCCGAGATCCTCGCCCACCGTCTGGAGATGACCCGGGGCAGGCTGATGGAGCAGTACGCGACACACCGGCGCGGCGGTTTGTAGTTTTACGACAGCACTGACGGTTGGCCCGACCCGCAGGCCCCGGCACGCGCGGGCAGAGATGCCCAGCTGCACCGCGGCCGCCGACCCGCGCACCGACGGTCCGCTCGGATTTGCCGACAGGCTGGCAGGCCGGCGCCATGCTCCGGGCCGATCGCGTCGAGGAGCGGCCCCCGGCGGCCGAGGCCCGTCATTGGATCATCCCGGCGGCAAGGGATCCGGCGGGTCCTAGATCCGGTAGCGGCGCAGGGCCGGTACCGCCGCGGTGAGGGCAAGCATCATGGCGACGACCAGCAGGCCGCCGCCCGCGACCGCGGCACGCGGGCCGAAGGCGGAGCCCGCGGTACCGTGCAGGACGTCGGCCAGGCGGGGGCCGCCCGCGACGACAACGGTGAAGACGCCCTGCATACGGCCGCGCATCTCGTCGGTGGCGGCGGACAGCAGGATCGCCCCGCGGAAGACCATGGAGACCATGTCGGCGAGGCCGGCCACGGCCAGGAAGCCCGCCGCGATCCACAGGTTCCCGCTGAGCCCGAACCCGGCGATCGCCAGCCCCCAGGCGACGACCGCGCCGATGACCATCCAGCCGTGCCTGCGGGCCCGGGAGAAGGTGCCGGAGAACAGTCCGCCGAGCACGGCGCCGATCGGGATGGCCGCGAAGAGCAGGCCGAGGGCGAGCCCCTCGCCGTAGGAGTCGTAGGTCTGCGCGGCCAGTTGCGGGAACAGGGCGCGGGGCATACCGAAGACCATCGCGATGATGTCGGCGAGGAAGGACAGCAGCAGCACCTTGTGCCGGGAGATGTAGCGGAAGCCCTCCGCGATCTGCCGTACGCCCGCCCGGCGCACCGCG
Source organism: Streptomyces sp. NPDC006476 (assembly GCF_040612015.1). Taxonomy (NCBI): domain Bacteria; kingdom Bacillati; phylum Actinomycetota; class Actinomycetes; order Kitasatosporales; family Streptomycetaceae; genus Streptomyces; species Streptomyces sp. NPDC006476. The sequence continues at coordinate 28,762 of NZ_JBEXPK010000009.1, forward strand.
GTGCCGGCCCGGGGCGGGAGTGAGGGCAGCCGGTAGACCGCCCAGACGGTGATGCACAGGGCGAGGGCGTCGATCAGATACAGCTCGGGCAGGCCGATGACGGGTATCAGGACGCCGGCCAGCAGCGGACCCACGACCTGGCCGGTCTGCATGACGGTGGAGCCGAGCGCGTTGGCCGCGGGCAGCTGCTCCTCGGGCACCAGCCGGGCGATGGAGGCGTTGCGGGCCGGGGCGTTCAGACCCCAGAACGCCTGCTGCATCGCGAGCAGCACCATCAGCGCCCACACCGACTCGAGTCCGCCGACGGCCTGCAGCCAGAACAGCAGGGAGGTCACCGCGATGCCGGTGTTGGTGATCAGCAGCAGCTTGCGGCGGTCCATGGTGTCGGCGACCGCGCCGCCCCACAGCGCGAACACGATCAGCGGGAGCAGTCCGGCGAGGCTGGCGGCGCCGACCCAGGCCGAGGAGCCGGTGATGTCGTAGATCTGCTTGGGCACGGCGACCGCGGTGAGCTGGCTGCCGACCGCGGTGACGATCGTCGAGGACCACAGGCGCCGGTAGGCCGGGACGCGCAGCGGGCGGGTGTCCATCGCCCACCGGCGCCAGCCGCGCCCGGGAGGGGCCCCCGCCTCTTCTGCGGCGGGGGCCGGTGGCTGTGGTTCGGTGCTGCTCTCGCTCGTGTCCACGGGTGTCCTGGTTGCTCGATACATCTTTCGGGGCCGGGGCCCACTATCGCAGCAACGCCGGGAAGTTGGGGACGCGCGATCAGCCCTCGGACGTCAGGCCCGGGCCACGAGCATGCCGCCGAGTGTGATCATCGTCGCGGCAACCAGCCCGTCCAGCACCCGCCAGGCGGACGGCCTGGCCAGGAAGCGGCCCAGCAGACGACCGCCGAAGCCGAGGGCGGCGAACCAGCACAGGCTGGCGAGGGCCGCTCCGAGGCCGAAGGTCCACCGCAGCTCGCCGCGGTGCGCGGCGATCGAGCCGAGCAGGAACACGGTGTCCAGGTAGACGTGCGGGTTGAGCCAGGTCAGCGCCAGACAGGTCACCACCGCCCGCCGACGCGAGCCGGTCGCCTCGCCCTCGGCGCGCAGCGAGTCCCCGGCCGGCCGCAGCACCCTGCGGGCGGCGAGGGCGCCGTAGCACAGCAGGAAGCCGCCGCCGATCCAGCCGACCGCCGTGAGCGCCCGCGGATACGCCACCACCACCGCGCCGACCCCGCCGACGCCGAGGGCGATGAGCACGGCGTCGGACAGGGCGCAGATGCCGACCACGGCGAGCACCGCGTCACGGCGGATCCCCTGGCGCAGGACGAAGGCGTTCTGGGCGCCGATGGCGACGATGAGCGAGAGGCCGGTGCCGAATCCGGCGGCCGCGGCGGTCAGGGCGTTGGTCATGACATCGACGCTACGGAGACGATCACTCCACGTACATCTAAAGATTCTTACGTATCATTAGCAGACATGAAGACCGAGCTGACCGAACTCCCTCTCGACCAGGTCCGCACCCTCCTCGCCGTCGTCGACGAGGGCACCTTCGACGCGGCGGCCGCCGCCCTGCATGTGACGTCGTCGGCGGTCAGCCAGCGGGTGAAGGCACTGGAGCAGCGCACCGGCCGGGTGCTGCTGATGCGTACCAAGCCGGTGCGGCCGACCGAGTCGGGCGAGGTCGTGGTGCGCTTCGCCCGCCAGCTGGCCCGGCTGGAGCGCGACGCCCGCGCGGAGCTCGGCATGAGCGGGGCCGGGGAGCCGACCCGGGTGTCGATCGCGGTGAACGCCGACTCCCTCGCCACCTGGCTCCTCCCCGCCCTCACGGCGGTACGGCACGAGCCCCGGCTCTGCTACGAGCTGCGCCGCGAGGACGAGACCCGCACGGCCTCGCTGCTGCGCGAGGGCGCGGTGATGGCCGCGGTGACGTCCTCGTCCGAGCCCGTGACGGGCTGCTCGGTGCGCGCCCTGGGCCGGATGCGCTATGTTCCCGCGGCCAACCCGGACTTCGCCCGCGAGCATCTCGACGGCCCGCTGCGCGAGGTGCTCGCCACGGCGCCCACCGTCGCCTTCGACCGCAGCGACGACCTGCAGGACGCCTTCGTACGCCGACTGCGCCGGGGCGGCGGCGCTGCGAGTCCGGTACGGCACTTCGTGCCCACGTCGGAGGGTTTCGCCGAGTCCGTCGCGGCGGGCCTCGGCTGGGGACTCGTACCCGAGGTGCAGGCCGAACCCCTGCTGCGGGCCGGGCGCCTGGTCCGCCTCGACCCGGAGCTCGCCCTCGACGTCCCTCTCTACTGGCAGCAGTGGAAGCTCGACTCCCCCGCCCTCGCCGCGGTCGCCGACGCGGTCACGCGGGCGGCTCAGCAGGCGCTGCGCGGCTGAGCGAGGCCAGCCGTGCGGCCGCGCTGTCCAGCAGCATCTCCAGCGCCGTCGGGTACGCGCTGTGCACCATGCGGGTCGCGAGCAGGGGTGCCGCCTCGGCGATGCGCGGGTGCGTGGTGCGCGGCAGGCGGGCGTAGGTCGAGCGCCACATCTCCTCGTCGGCGCGCAGGGCCGCGCTCGGCAGGGTGAGAGAGGCCGCGTCCAGGGCGGCGAAGGCCAGCGTCTGGTCGATGAAGGCGTGGTAGACGCGCACGGTGTCGGCGAGCGGGAAGCCGGCCGTGCGCAGCACGTCCAGGACGGCCTCGTCGGCGGCGAGTTCGTTCGCCCGGCCGGTGACCCGGTTCGTGGTCAGCAGCGCGGCCTGGGGATGGGCGACGTACGCGGCGTGGATGCGCAGTCCGACCGCGCGCAGGTCCGCCCGCCACTCCCCCGTCGGCCGCCAGCCGTCGAGGGCCTGGCCGATCAGCGCGTCGCCGATGGCCAGGGTCAGGTCGTCCATGCCGCGGAAGTAGCGGTACAGCGTGCTCGGGTCGGCGTCCAGCGCCAGACCGAGCCGGCGGGCGGTCAGACCCGCGCTGCCGTGCTCGCGCAGCATCCGCAGCGCCGTCTCGACGATCAGCCGCTCCGACAGCACCGTGCCGCTCTTGGTGGGCCGGCGCCTGCGCCGCCGCTCCTCGGGCACGACCGGTTTGGGCACCGCGACCTCCTTATGCCAACGCCATTGACCTTACGTGGGTGCAAGGCGTTCCATCTCCAGCGGGGCCCCATGTCACCCACCCCCGCACAGGGAGTTCTGCCATGCGTGTACTGCTCGTGGGCGCCGGCGGTGTCGGCACCGCCGTCACCCGGATCGCGGCCCGGCGTTCCTTCTTCGACGCGATGGTCGTCGCCGACTACGACCCGGCACGGGCCGAGGCGGCGGTCGCGGCCCTCGACGACGACCGCTTCACCGCCGAGCGCGTGGACGCGGGCGAGGAGCCGGCGGTCGTGGACCTGCTGCGCCGGCACCGCTGCGACGTCCTCCTCAACGCCACCGACCCGCGCTTCGTGATGCCCCTGTTCCAGGCGGCCCGCGCCGCCGGCGCCACCTACCTCGACATGGCCATGTCCCTCTCGCACCCGCACCCCGAGCAGCCGTACGCACGGTGCGGGGTCAAGCTGGGCGACGACCAGTTCGCACGCGCCGAGGAGTGGGAGAAGGCGGGCGCGCTGGCGCTGGTCGGCATGGGCGTGGAGCCGGGCCTGTCGGACGTCTTCGCCCGGCACGCCGCCGACGAACTCTTCGACGAGATCGAGGAGATCGGCATCCGGGACGGCGCCAACCTCACCGTGGACGGCTACGACTTCGCCCCCTCCTTCAGCATCTGGACCACGATCGAGGAGTGCCTCAACCCGCCCGTGGTCTACGAGGCCGACCGCGGCTGGTTCACCACCGAGCCGTTCAGCGAGCCCGAGGTCTTCGACTTCCCCGAGGGCATCGGCCCCGTGGAGTGCGTGAACGTGGAGCACGAGGAGGTGCTGCTCGTGCCGCGCTGGGTGGACGCCCGCCGGGTGACCTTCAAGTACGGGCTCGGCAGCGAGTTCATCGACACCCTCAGGACGCTGCACCTGCTCGGCCTGGACAGCACCGCCCCGGTGACCGTGCCCAGCGCGTCCGGACCGGTGGCGGTCTCACCCCGGGACGTCGTCGCCGCGTGGCTGCCCGACCCGGCCACCCTCGGCGAGCGGATGCACGGCAAGACCTGCGCGGGCACCTGGGTGCGCGGCACCAAGGACGGCGTGCCGCGCGAGGTGTACCTCTACCACGTCGTCGACAACCAGTGGTCCATGAAGGAGTACGGCAGCCAGGCGGTGGTGTGGCAGACCGCCGTCAATCCGGTCGTCGCCCTCGAACTCCTCGCCACCGGCGCCTGGTCGGGCTCCGGCGTCCTCGGTCCGGAGGCCTTCCCGGCCCGCCCGTTCCTCGATCTGCTCACCGCCTACGGCACCCCCTGGGGCATGCGCGAGCAATGAACACCGTTTCTCCGCGATTCCCCTTGTTTTACTCCCGCATCGACAGGTCACCCGAAAACGAGTAAGCCATTCGCGAGGGCACGTACGACTTCGATCGCAGGTGACTATTGATGGACTACTGGCGAGACCAGGCCGCGTGCCGCAACGAGGATCCCGAGCTCTTCTTCCCGATCGGCACCTCAGGCCCCGCGTTGTTGCAGACCGAACAGGCGAAGGCGGTGTGCGCCCGCTGCCCGGTGCGGGACGAGTGCCTGGAATGGGCACTGGACCATGGAGAGATCCTGGGCGTGTGGGGCGGCACCGGAGAGATGGAACGGCGGGCCCTGCAACGCCGCCGCCGCGCGGCGGCCCGCCGGAGCGGCGCGTAGGAGCGGTCGGTACCCGCAGGAACGGTGGACGCGCTCAAGTTCGGGACGATCTTGAGCGCGTCCCCGACGTATGTCCTGACCCCGACGTATGTCCTGACCCCGACGTATGTCCTGACCCCGGCGCGGCCGCGTGGCGGCCGGGTGTGGTGCCGACGACGGCGGTGAAGGCCGCGATGAATCCACTGGGGTTGGACCATCCGCAGGCGTGGGCGACGCGGGTGACGCCGTGGCCGTCGGCGAGCAGCACCAGCGCGTGATGGATGCGCAGCTGGGTGCGCCACTCGTAGAAGGTCATGCCGAGCTCGTCGTGGAAGAGCCGGCTGAGCGTACGGGCACTGGCTCCGGTCGCGCGCCCCAGTTCGGCCAGCGGGGTGGTGTCCGCGGGGTTGTCGTACAGGATCCGGGCGACGGCCCGCAGCCGGTCGTCGCGCGGCTGCGGCAGCTGCAGTGGCTGCTCGTGGGCCTCGTGGAGTTCGTCGACGAGGACGCGGCGCAGACGGGCCTGCGCCGCGGGGTCGTACTCCCGCGTGCCCGTGAGCGCGAGCAGAAGTTCGCGGGCGAGGTCCGAGGCCAGGAACACGGCCGGACGGTCGGGGACGAGCCGGGACAGGGACGCGGGCAGGAAGACGATCCGCATGTCCGTGTCGCCGTGCGCGCGGTGGTGGTGGGTGAACCCCGCGGGCGTCCAGGCGACACGGTTGGCGGGAACGACCGCCGTGCCCCGCTCGGTGTGCACCGACAGGACGCCCCGGGCCGCGTAGACCAGATGGCCACGAGGATGGGAGTGCGCCGAACTGGTACCGCCCGACGGCCACTGGTGCGCCCCTCCCGACGGCCAGAGACGTGACGTCGTGCCGGTCTCGGGAACGTGGCGGCCGATGGGCATGGGTTGGCATTCTACCGGTGGCCGGTCAGAGGGCCCGGTGGCGACAGTGGACCCATGCTGAGTACGACGATGCGAGCGGCCGTGTGTGTCCGGGCAGGCGGCCCCGAGGTGCTGGAGATCCGTGAGTTGCCGCTGCCGGCGGTCCGGGAGGGCTGGAGCCTGGTGCGGGTGAAAGGCGCGGGCCTGAACCGGTCCGAGCTCAGGACCCGTCAGGGACATTCGCCGAGCGTGCGGTTTCCGCGGGTGCTGGGAATCGAGTGCGTGGGCGTCGTGGCGGACTCGACCGATCCCGCGCTGCCGGAGGGAACGACCGTCGCCGCGGTGATGGGCGAGATGGGCCGCGACTTCGACGGCGGCTACGCCGAACACGCGCTGCTGCCCAACTCCCTGCTCATGCCCCTCACGACCACACTGCCCTGGGACGTCCTGGCCGCCCTGCCCGAGACGTATCTGACCGCCCAGGGCTCACTGGACGCGCTGGGGATCGCGCCGGGCGACCGGGGGCGGTTGCTGATCCGGGGCGGCACGTCGTCCGTAGGGATGGCGGCCGCGTCGATCGCCGCCGGCTACGGCCTCAAGACCGCGGCCACGACCCGGCGGCGGAGCAAGGTCGAGGCGCTGACCGCGGCCGGCGTGGACCACGTGCTCGTCGACGAGGGCGGGCCTCTGGGGCCGCAGGTGCACGCGATCTGGCCCGAGGGTCCCGACCACGTTCTCGACCTCGTCGGGACGAGCACGGCGGTGGACTCTCTCCACCTGGTCCGCCGGGGCGGAACGGTGTGCATGACCGGCACCCTCAGCGGCTGGCTGATCCCGGACTTCGAACCGGTGGCGATGATCCCTTCCGGAACCAAGCTCACCGCCTTCCACAGCGACAACTACAAGGGAGGCGCGGGCGTGGACGTCCTGCGACGGATCGTCCGCGAGGTGGAGGCCGGCGTCTACCGGCCCAACGTCGACCGCGTCTTCTCCCTCGACGACGTGGTCGCCGCCCACCGCTACATGGAGAACGACGAGGCGACCGGGAAGGTCGTCGTCGTGCCATGAAAGAGGGCGTGCGGGCAGCGACGCGGGCGCGGCATCCGCCATGGCGCCTTGTCAGGGTTCGTCGGGCGCCACCGGTTGAGCACCGGGCCCTTCATTCCCGCGGCGCCCCGCTGCCCGGCAGACGGATCGTGAAGACCGCCCCGGCGCCCGGTTCGCTCGCCGCGGTGATCGTGCCGCCGTGGGCGGTGATCAGGTGGCGGACGATCGGCAGGCCCAGGCCGCTGCCGCCGGTGCGGCGGCTGCGGGACTTCTCGGCGCGCCAGAACCGCTCGAAGACGTGCGGCAGGTCCTGCGGGGCGATGCCCGTGCCGGTGTCGGTGACGGTGAAGACGACCTCGTCGCCGTCCCGGCGCGCCGCCAGGGTGACCGTGCCGTCGGCCGGGGTGTGCCGCAGGGCGTTGGAGACCAGGTTGCCCAGCGCCTGCCGCATCCGCACGGGATCGGCGTCGAGCCAGGCGGAGCCGTCGGTCTCGGTGTGCAGGGTGACTCCGGCTCCGGCGGCGGCAACGCGGTGGGCGGCCGCGACCTGGTCGAGCAGGTCGTCGGCGCGGACCGGCTCGGGATGCAGGCGCAGGGTGCCCGCGTCGGCGGCCGCGAGGTCCTGCAGGTCGTCGATGACGCGCTGCAGGACCATCGCCTCCTCGTGCAGGGAACCGAGCAGTGCCGGGTCGGGGTCGACCACGCCGTCGCGGGTGACCTCCAGCCAGCCCCGGATGTTGGTGAGCGGGCTGCGCAGTTCGTGCGCGATGTCGCTGACCATCGCCTTGCGCTGGGCCTCGATGCGTTCCCGGCGCTCGGTCAGGTCGTTGAAGGCCTCCGCCAGGATGCCGGTCTCGTCCCGGGTGGTGACCGGCACCCTGACGTGCAGCTCCGGCGGCTGCTGGGCCGCCTCGGTCAGCGCGCGCAGCGGCCGTACGAGCCGGGTGGCGACGACCGCCGTCACCGCCACCGTCACGGCGAGGACCAGACCGCCGACCCCGACGATCTTCGCCTTGTTGGCCGGGGACATGTCGAAGCGGGGCGGGGTGGTGTCGTCGCCGCCGAGATACAGGTCGGCCACGGGGGCGACGTACGGGTCGAGTTGGGCGCGCAGGGCGGTGGCGGCACAGTTCTGGGCGGTCTTGAGAGCCTCTTCGTTGCCCGCCTTGGGGTATTTGGCGATGACGTACCGGCTCAGCGGGTTCCTGCTGGTCAGGTCGAGATAGAAGTGCAGCGGTTCGCGCAGGCTCTGGTCGTTGCTCTGCAGGCAGGTGCGCGCGGTCCTGGTCAGCTCGCCCAGTGCTTTCTTCTCGGTGGGCACGGGCTCGTTCATCCCGTAGCCGCAATCCTGGGCCGGAGTGTCCGTGCCGTCGCTTCCGTCCGAGTTCACCAGGACGGGACGGCCGCTCGGGAGGTGCTCGATCCTGATGTCGACGCCGAACCGGGAGTCGCAGGTCCGCAGTTTCTCGGCGAGCGCGTCCAGCCGGGAGCGCTCGTTCGCCGTGATGCGGTAGGGGCCCACGGCGCGCGGATCGACGCCGCTGAGCTGCGCGCCGGGCTGGGTGTAGGTGTCGGTGTTCAGCGGGTCGACGGTGGCGGCGGCGCCGAGGGGCAGCGCGGTGCCCTTGCGGGCCGAGTCGGCGATGAGGTCGCGGTCGGTGGTGGTCAGGGCGATGCGCCGCCCGGTCCGCTCGGCGAGCTCGGTGACGAGGGGCTGCACGCCCTTCCAGTCGGGGTGGGTGGCCGCGTACCCGCTGAGCCTGGCCAGGATGCGCAGGTCGTCGGCGAGGTCCTGGCCCTGTTCCTCACGCAGCGCGCGGGTGGTGGTCTCCACCGCCAGCCACGTGGTCGCGGCCACCGAGCACACCGCGATGAGCGCCGACGCGAACAGCAGTCGGACCAGGAGCCGTTTGCGCAGCGGTATGCGTCGCTTCACGGACGGCCACCGCTGAGCTTGTAGCCCACCCCGAAAACGGTCAGCAGACGCACCGGGCGGCGGGGATCGGCCTCGATCTTCTTGCGCAGGTTCATGATGTGGACGTCGACGGCGCGTTCGGTGGAGGAGCGGTCGAAGCCGCGGGTGCACTGCAGCAACTGCCGCCGGGTGAAGACCCGTTCGGGCTCCCCCGCCATGGCGAGCAGGATCTGGAACTCGGCGGGCGTGCACTCCACCGGTTCGCCGTCACAGCGCACCTCGTACCGCTCCGGGTCGACCGACAGCCCGGCCGCGCGGACCACGGGATCCTCCCGTACGCCGACCGCCCGGCCGCTGCGCCGCAGCACCGTGCGGATACGGGCCATCAGCTCGCGTGGGCTGTAGGGCTTGGTCATGTAGTCGTCGGCGCCCAGTTCGAGGCCGAGGAGCACGTCGTCCTCCTCGGACCGCGCGGTCAGCATGACGACCGGCACGTCCTGGTCCCCGCCGCGCAGCACCCGGCACACCCCGAAGCCGTCGATGACCGGCAGCATCAGATCGAGGACGACCAGGTCGGGAGCGAGTCTCTTCGCGGCCTCCAGCGCTGCCGCACCGTCGTGGACCACGGTGGCCGTGTGTCCCTCGGCCAGCAGGGAGCGGCGTATGAGTTCGGCCTGCATCTCGTCGTCCTCGGCGACCAGTACATGTGCGCACACGCGGCGGATCCTAAGCGGTCAGCGGGCCAGGGACGCCGCGTCGCCCATGACGACGACGGGGTGGAGGGCGGGGTCGAGCGCGCGCAGCAGATCCTTCATGTGCTCGGCGGAGATGCTGACGCAGCCGTGGGTGGGGCCTCCGTGGTCGACGTGGAACCATATGCCGCCACCGCGGCCGGAGCCGAGCGGGCGGGTCCAGTCCAGGGGCGAGGTGCCGGGCTCGCGGTTGTAGTTGATCGCGACAACGTAGTCGAAGGAGCCCGCGAGGGGTTCTCCCTCGAAGCCCGTGCCGGGTGCGACGAACCCTCTGGAGCGGTGGTACGGCAGTTTGCTGCCGGGGTCCTTCAGCAGCCCGCCGGCGTCGGTGAGGCCGAACACGCCGACGGGTGAGCGCAGATCGCCGCTCATGTGGTGGCCGGACCAGCCCTTGAGGGCGTTGTGCGCGGGCCAGGTCGCGCCGGGCTGCCAGCCGGTCGCCGTCCGCTCGTACAACACCACCGTGGAGTCGGGGGAGTTCTCGTCCTTGCCGGTCACCACGACGGCCTGGCGGGTGTCGCTGGGTATTTGGGCCAGCATCCTCGGGCCGAGGCCGGGCAGTTGCAGCGGGGCGGCCTCGACGGACAGCTGGGGCGAGGGCGAGGTCAGGGGGCTGAAGCCGGGCGCGCTCGGCCCGGCCGCCGGGCCCGAGGGGTGGCCCGGCGACGCCACGGCCCCGCCGCCGCATCCCGTCAGGAGCAGGGAGGCGGCGAGCAGGGCGGCACGGGGTTTATTCATGATCACGGAACGACTGTGACTCACACATGTGAGGAACTCGTCAGCTTTCAGGCGCTGTTCGGCTTCCCGGGAGTGTAGAGCCATGAGGTGAACAGGGGGTGGAGGTTCTTGCCCGACTCCCGTTCGGCCAGCCGCACGAACTGCGCGGTCGTGCCGTGGCCGCCCCGGTGTTCAGCGGCCCAGGCGCGCAGGATGCGGAAGAAGACCGGATCGCCGACGGCCTTGCGCAGTTCGTGCAGGGTCATGGCGCCGCGGGCGTAGACGGGGGTGCCGAAGATGTTCTTGCCGCTGCCGGGGTTGCCGGGCGGGAAGGCCCACAGGCCGTCGCTCGCCGGGCGGGCGTAGAGGGAGTCGAAGGCCTTCTGCGCGCTGTCGCCGCCGTGCTGCTCGCTGTAGAGCCACTCGGCGTAGGTCGCGAAGCCCTCGTTGAGCCAGATGTCCTTCCAGGCGGTGAGGGAGACGGAGTCGCCGAACCACTGGTGGGCGTTCTCGTGGACGAGGGTGCTCAGGTCGGGCGCCGAGTCGTACAGGGGCCGCGACTGGGTCTCCAGCGCGTAGCCCACGTTGGCCTTGTCGACGATCGACCCTGCGTTGCGGAACGGGTAGGGCCCGAAGACCTTGCTCTCCCACTCCAGCACGGACGGCAGCTTCTTCAGCACCGGTGCGGCGGCGGAGGCCTCCCGCGGGTCGACGGCGTTGTAGACGCGGATGCCGTCCCGGGTGGTGTACTGCTCCACCTTGAACTTTCCGACGGTCGCGGTGGCGAGGTAGGCGGCCATGGGCTCGCTCTGGCGCCAGTGGAACGTGGTCCGTCCGTGCGCGGTGCGCTGGGAGAGCAGGCGGCCGTTGGAGACGGCGGTACGGCCCTGGGGGACGGTGATCGTGATGTCGTACGACGACTTGTCCTTGGGGTGGCTGTTCGCCGGGAACCAGGTCATGGCGCCCTGCGGCTCCCCGGCGACGAAGGCGCCGTCGTCGGTGGGGATCCAGCCGTCGGCCGAGCCGTCGGGGTCGGTGACGGGCTTGGGCGTGCCCTGGTAGGTGACGGTGACGCGGAACTGCTCGCCCTTGTGCAGGGCCCGGCGCGGGGTGACGACGAGTTCCTGTCCGTCGCGACGGAAGCCGGCCCTGGTGTGGCCGACGCTGACGCCGGTGACCTTCAGTCCCTTGAGGTCGAGGTCGAAGCGGGTCAGGTGCTGGGTGGCGCGGGCGGTGAGGACGGCGGTGGCGTCGAGGTGGCGGGTGGAGGTGTCGTAACGGAGCGTCAGACCGTAGTGCTCGACGTGGTAGCCGCCGTTGCCGGCGAGCGGGAAGTAGGGGTCGCCGGCGCCGGGCGCTCCGCCGGTGGCGGCGACGGCGGTTCCGCTGCCGGCGAGCAGGGCCGCGAGCGCGACGGGGATCGTCAGGGGCACGGCGGTGCGGGCGACGGTCTGTCGGCGGGACAGTCTCACATGAGCTCCTTGAGGGGGGTGGCCGATGATCAATCGCCCAGGCTAGGGGGCCGGGCCACCGGTACACCTCCTCCTTTTGGCCAAGTCACGCAGCGTCACCCGAGAGCCGCGCCTTACGCTCGAGTCCCCCGCACGGAAAGAGGCCCGGAGTGAGCGTTCGCCTACGTCGTGTCTACGAACCGCCCGAGCCGGACGACGGCGTCCGGGTCCTGGTCGACCGGCTGTGGCCGCGCGGCCTGTCCAAGGACGCGGCGCATGTGGACGAGTGGCCCAAGGGCCTCACACCCTCGACCGAGCTGCGGCGCTGGTATCACGCGGGCGAGGGCTCGTACGAGGAGTTCAGCGGCCGTTACGAGGCGGAGCTGGACGCTCCGGAGGCCGCCGAACTCCTCGATCGTCTGAGGCAGTTGGTGCGCAAGGGACCCGTCACCCTGCTGACCTCGTCGAAGGACCCCGAGCACAGCCACGCCTCGGTGCTGGTGCGGCTCCTCGGCGCCTGACTCAGGCGGTCTGCTTCGCCGCCGCCCGGCCGGCGGCCCGCCCGGAGAAGAGGCAGCCGCCGAGGAAGGTGCCCTCCAGGGCGTTGTAGCCGTGGACGCCGCCGCCGCCGAAGCCGGCGACCTCACCGGCCGCGTACAGGCCCTCGATCGGGGTGCCGTCCGTGCCGAGGGCGCGCGAGTCGAGGTCGGTCTGGATGCCGCCGAGGGTCTTGCGGGTGAGGATGTTGAGCTTGACGCCGATCAGGGGGCCCGCGGCCGGGTCCAGGATGCGGTGCGGGGTGGCGACGCGGCCGAGACGGTCGCCGATGTAGCGGCGGGCGTTGCGGATGCCCTGGATCTGGGCGTCCTTGCTGTAGGGGTTGGCGATCTGCAGGTCTCGGGCCTCGATCTGGCGGCGCAGGTCGGCCGCGTCGAGCAGCGGCTTGTCCGTCAGCCCGTTCATCTTCGTCACCAGTTGCTCCAGCGTGGGGGCGCTCACGAAGTCGGCGCCCTTGCGCAGGAAGGCGTCCACCGGGCCCGGGGCGCCCTTGCCGAGACGATTCTTCAGGACCGCGGCCTTGTCCTTGGCGGTGATGTCGGGGTTCTGCTCGGAGCCCGACAGGGCGAACTCCTTCTCGATGATCTTCTGGGTGAGGATGAACCAGGAGTGGTCGTGGCCCGCGATGTCCTCGGTGGTCCGCAGGTACTTGAGCGTGTTGAGGGTGTCGTAGCCCGGCAGGCAGGGGTCGGGCAGACGGCGGCCGAGGGCGTCGAACCACATCGAGGACGGGCCGGGCAGGATGCGGATGCCGTGGCCGGGCCAGATCGGGTCCCAGTTGCGCAGGCCCTCGGTGTAGTGCCACATGCGGTCGCGGTTGACCAGGCGTACACCCGCCTCGGCGCTGATGTCGAGCATGCGGCCGTCTACATAGGCGGGCACGCCGGTGACCATCTCGGCGGGCGGGGTGCCCAGGCGCGCGGGCCAGTAGCGGCGGACGATCTCGTGGTTGGCGCCGATACCACCGGTGGTGACCACCACGGCCCGGGCGGTGAGCTCGAAGTCGCCGACGCGGTCACGGTTGGAGGCGACACCGCGGGCGGCGTCGTCCGGGGCGAGGACCGTGCCGCGCACCCCGCGCGCGGTGCCGTCCTCGATGACCAGTTCGTCGACCTGGTGGCGGTGATGGAAGGTCAGCAGCCCGTCGCGGGCGGCCTGCTTGGCGTATTTGACGAAGGGTTCGACGACTCCGGTGCCAGTGCCCCAGGTCACGTGGAAGCGGGGCACGGAGTTGCCGTGTCCGTCGGCGCGCAGGTCGCCGCGCTCGGCCCAGCCGACCGTCGGCAGGAACTTGATGCCGTGCCCCTCCAGCCAGGTCCGCTTCTCCCCCGCCGCCCACTCGACGTAGGCGCGGGCCCAGCGCACCGCCCAGGAGTCCTCGTCGTCCGTGCGGTCGAACCCTGCGCTGCCCTGCCAGTCGCTCCAGGCCAGCTCCAGGGAGTCCTTGACGCCGAGACGGCGCTGCTCCGGGGTGTCGACGAGAAAGAGCCCGCCGAAGGACCAGAAGGCCTGGCCGCCGAGGTTGGCGGCGTTCTCCTGGTCCACCAGGGCGACCCTGCGGCCCCGGCTGGTGAGTTCGTGCGCGGCGACCAGGCCCGCGAGGCCCGCTCCGACGACGATGACGTCCGCGTCCATGGCGTCCGTTCCCTTTCTCAGTGGGCTCGTTGGGGGTTGCTGCCGTCGGTCAGCAGCGCGGTGAGCAGTTGCTTCAGCCAGATCCGGGCGCCCTCGACGTCCTTGTCCAGCAGCAGTTGGGTGGTGACGCCGTCGTAGGCGGCGACCACGGCGTGCGCGGCGCCGTCGACGTCGCCGAGCACGGCGGGCAGTTCGGTCAGGCCACGGGCCCGCAGAAGCCGGTCGGCGATCGCACCACGCAGTCGCGCCCGGTGCTCCAGCAGGCTCTGGGCCACGTCCGGATCGCGGGCGGCGTGCACCAGGAAGTCCGTCTTCACCAGCAGCCAGTCCAGGTCGAGCAGCAGTACCTCGGTGACGCGGTCCACGGCGGCCGGCACGTCGAGGTCGGGGCCGTCCAGGGCGAGGGCGCCGGCGACCTGTTCGGCGATGAGGTCGGCGCGCTGCCGGTAGAGGGCGAAGAACAGCTCGTCCAGGCTGTCGAAGTTGGAGTAGAAGGCCCCCCGGCTGTAGCCGGCCGCCTCGCAGACCTCCTCGATGGAGACCCTTCCGAAGCCCTTGGCGGCGAACACGGCGAACGCGGCGTCCAGCAGGTTCGCCCGCGTCCGCACCCGGCGCCTGGTCACGCGTGGTGTCGTCTGCTCGGTCGCCATGCCGCTCCTCCCCGTTCGATACAGGAATGTATCCGATACACCGATGTATCGAAAGGCGCCCGTGCACCGGGGGTCACCACCGGCCCTGCAATCGGCCGACAATTCGTTGGAACATGTTTTCGAATCAGTAGTACGCTGGTGCCATGGCCACGCACCTCCAGGGCTCGCTCTTCGACCAGACCGACCAGCTCCGTCTCGGCCCCCTCGACGGGATCCGCCGGACGCGGCTCGGCCTCGGCGCCTGGATCGACGTGCTGCCCGGATGGCTGGCCGGCGCCGACGAGCTGTTCGAACAGCTGGCCAGGGATGTGCCGTGGCGGGCGGAGCGCCGCAAGATGTACGACCACGTGGTGGACGTACCGCGGTTGCTGGCCTTCTACGGCGCGGACGACGCGCTGCCCCACCCGGTGCTGGACGAGGCACGTGACGCCCTCAGCGCGCACTACGGCGACGAACTGGGTGAGCCGTTCGCAACCGCCGGGCTGTGCTACTACCGCGACGGCCGGGACAGCGTGGCCTGGCACGGCGACCGGATAGGACGCGGCGCGCAGGAGGACACGATGGTCGCCATCCTCTCGGTGGGCGAGCCCCGGGACCTGCTGCTGCGACCGATGCACGGCGGCGAGGCGGTGCGCCGGCCACTCGGGCACGGCGACCTCATCGTGATGGGCGGCTCCTGCCAGCGCACCTGGGAGCACTGCGTACCGAAGACCACACGGGCCACGGGACCCCGGATCAGCATCCAGTTCCGTCCGCACGGCGTGCGCTGAGGCGGAGAGGCGGCCGCTTCCGGCGCACGCGGGGGCGGCCTCCGGCGGACGGTGCCGGAGGCCGCCTTTCCCCTTCGTACCGTACTTTGGCCCGGACCCGACGGTTCCGGTCGGGCCGGGGTCTGCTTTGCTGAGGGCGTCGGGCACGGACTTCGGACACGGGGCGGTCATGCGGGCGGACGTACGGCAGGTCACCGACGGCATTCACCTGGTGCACGGCAGCGACACCAACTGGGTGATCCTCAGCGATGGCGACGAGGTCACCCTCGTCGACACCGGCTACCTCGGGGACCGGGAGCAGCTCCTCGCCTCGCTGACGGCGGTGGGCAGCGCCCCGGAGGCGGTCGCGGCCGTTCTGATCACCCACGCCCACAACGACCACCTGGGCTCCGCGGAGTTCCTGCGCGACGCCTACGACACGCCGGTCTATCTGCACGAGGCCGAAGTGCCGCACGCCCGCCGGGAGTTCCTGCACCAGGTCACCGTCGGACAGATCGCGCGCAACGGCTGGCGCCCCGGCGTTCTGCCCTGGGCGCTGCACGCCCTGCGCTCCGGCGGCACCGCCGACGTGCCGGTCTCCGCGCCCGAGCCGTTTCCCACGACGGGCCCGCTGGACCTGCCGGGCCGTCCCGTGCCGGTGCACACCCCCGGGCACACCGACGGACACACGGCCTTCCATCTCCCGCATCTCGGCGTGGTCGTCTCCGGGGACGCCCTGGCCACCGGCCACCCCACGTCCCGCATCCAGGGCCCCCAGCTGCTGCCTGACATGTTCCAGCACGAGCGGGCGCGGGCCGTCGCCTCCCTTGATGTCCTCGCAGCCCTCGACGGCGATCTGCTGCTGCCCGGACACGGCCCGGCACTGCGCGGCCCGGTCCGTGAAGCGGCACTTCAGGCCAAGGAGCGCGCCCTTTAAAGTGAGGTCACGATCTCCCGCGAGGCAAGGACACGTACCTCATGGCACTGCAGATCAGCGCGACGAACCCGGAGCACCCCGCGCTCCTGCTGGAACTGCCGTGGCAGCTGCCCCTGGAGGAGTGGCCGGAGGAGTACCTGGTCCCGCTGCCGCGCGGCATCTCCCGGCACGTGGTGCGCTACGCCCGCGCCGGCGACGAGGTGATCGCCGTCAAGGAGCTCGCCGAACGCCCCGCCCTGCGCGAGTACGAGCTGCTGCGCGACCTGGACCGGCTCGGCATCCCCGCGGTCGACGCGCTGGCCGTGGTCACCGGCCGCACCGACGGCGCGGGCGACCCGCTGGAGCCCGTGCTCATCACCCGGCATCTGCGCGGCTCGCAGCCGTACCGCTCGATGTTCGAAACGACGATGCGGCCGGCCACCATGCACCGCCTCATGGACGCCCTGGCCGTGCTGCTGGTCCGCCTCCACCTGGCCGGCTTCGCCTGGGGCGACTGCTCCCTGTCCAACACCCTCTTCCGGCGGGACGCCGGCGCCTACGCCGCCTACCTCGTCGACGCCGAGACCGGCGACCTGCACCCCCAGCTCAGCACCGGGCAGCGGGAGTACGACCTCGACCTCGCCCGGGTGAACATCAGCGGCGAGCTGCTGGACCTGGAGGCGTCAGGGGCGCTGCACCCGTCGGTGGACCCGATCGAGTTCGGCATGGAGATCTGCGCCCGCTACCGCGGCCTGTGGGACGAGCTGACCCGCAGCTCCGTCTACCCGGCGGGCAAGTACCACTTCATCGAGCGCCGGATCCGCCGCCTCAACGACCTCGGTTTCGACGTGGCCGAGATGCAGATCGAGCACTCCTCCAACGGCGACACCGTCACCTTCGTCCCCAAGGTCGTCGACGCAGGCCACCACCAGCGCCAACTGCTGCGCCTGACGGGCCTGGACACCGAGGAGAACCAGGCCCGGCGGCTGCTGAACGACCTGGAGAGCTGGATGGCCACCCAGGACGACTACGCCCCGGGCGACCCGCTCGCCGCGCGCCCGGAGGTGCTGGCCCACCGCTGGGTGCGCGACGTCTTCCGGCCGACGGTCCGGGCCGTGCCGCCGGAGCTGCGCGGCGCGATGGACGCGGCCGAGATCTACCACCAGCTGCTCGAACACCGCTGGTACCTGTCCGAGCGGGCGCAGCAGGACATCGGGCTGGACACGGCGGTCCAGGACTACATCGAGAACATCCTGCCCAAGGCCCGAGAGACACTGCAGCCCGCCACCGCCGAGTGACTCAGGCGTGCGGGACCACGGCCACCGGGCAGCCCGCGTGGTGCAGCACCCCGTGCGCCACCGAGCCGATGCGCGCCCCGACGGCCGTACGGTGCGCACGGCGCCCGACGACCATCAGCTGGGCCCGCGCGGCCACCGACAGCAACACCTGCGCGGCACTGCCCATCTCGACGTGCTCGACCACGGGCACGTCCGGGAAGCGCTCCCGCCACGGCGCGACCGCCGCCGCCAGCGCCTTCTTCTCGAACGGCTCCAGTCCGCCCGCCTCGTCGAGGAGATGCATGGAGCCGGGGCTGTAGGCGAACACCGGGGGCAGCGTCCAGGCCCGTACCACCCGCACGCCGGCCCCGCGGGCGGCCGCCGTCTCGAAGGCGAACCGCAGCGCCTCGGCGCTGTCCTCCGCCTCTCCCTGCTGGCCGACGACGATCTCGCGGCCCGCCGCCTCGGCGGTGGGCCGGTCGTCGGCCCGCACCAGCACCACCGGCCGGGCGGTCTCGGCGATGACCTGCTGTCCCACGGATCCGAGCAGGAAGCCGACGACCGGCCCGTAGCCGCGTGAGCCCAGGACCAGCATCTCGGCGTCCGCCGCCGCGGCGACGAGCGTGTCGACCGTCTCGCCCTCCAGCACCTCGGTGCTCACGTCGAGGCCGGTGTGGCGGGCGGTGACGGCCTTGGCCGCCTCGCCCAACGCGTCCCGCACCCACCCCGCCTGCGTCTGCCGGTCCGCCGCGTCGATCGCGTCGTACGGCTCGAACCGCCAGGCCTGCACCACCCGCAGCGCCAGCCCCCGGCGGACCGCCTCCCTGGCCGCCCAGTCCAGCGCGGCCAGGCTCTCCTCGGTTCCGTCGACCCCTGCGGTGATCGGGCGCGTCATGCGGATGCCTCCCAGTGTCGTGGTCACGTCGTCGGCGACAGTCTTCTCTACTCTTGCCCCATGACCTTGGAATGGGAGCAAGTGATCGTGGACGCCGCCGATCCCGTCGCCCTCGGACGGTGGTGGACCGAGGCGCTCGGGTGGGTCGTGGTGAACGACGCGGCCGACGAGTTCGAGATCCGCCCCGAGAAGGACCGTCTGCCGGGGCTGCTGTTCGTGCCGGTGCCGGAGGCCAAGACGATCAAGAACCGGCTGCATCTGGACTTCCGCCCCGACGACCGCGACGCCGAGGTGACCCGGCTGCTGGCACTCGGCGCACGGCACGCGGACGTCGGACAGTCCGGCGACGAGTCGTGGGTGGTTCTGGTGGACCCGGAGGGCAACGAGTTCTGCGTGCTCGGTGCACGCCGGAGCTGAACCGGCCGTCGGGCGGGTTCGCGGTCAGCCGCCTTCGGTGAAGTAGGTGCCCGCCGCGAACTCGTCGAGCAGTCCCGGCCCGGTCGGCTCCCAGCCGAGGACGCTGCGGGTCGTGCGCGTGGACGCCGGGAGGTCACGGGCGATCACCGTGGCCAGGAACGGACCGAAGTGGGACCGCACTTCGTCGAGCGGCACGCTCTTGACGGGCAGTCCGAGGCCGTCGCCGATGCCCTGCGCGATCTCCCGCAGCGGTATCCCCTCGCCCTCGGTCGCGTGCCACCGGGTACCGGCCGGCGCCTTCTCCAGCACCAGCCGGAAGAGACGGGCGACGTCCAGCGTGTGCACGGCCGGCCACCGGTTCGCCCCGTCCCCGGGGTGACCGGCGAAGCCCTTCTGCCGGGCGATGGCGACCAGCATGGTGGTCAGGCCGTGCCGGTCCCGGCTGCTGTGCGTGATGGGCGGGATCCGTACGACTGCGGAGCGCACGCCCCGCTCGGCGAAGCCGACGACGGCGTTCTCGGAATCGGCCCGGGCGCGCGGTGTGCCCGCTTCCTCCGGTGTGCTGGGCGGCGCGGCGTCCTCCTCCGTGAACGGCCGGCCAAGGCCCTCCGGCACCCCCATGCCGGACGCGGTGACCAGCGGTTTGCCGGTGCCGGTCAGCACGTCGCCGAGCGCGTGGACGACGGCGAGTTCCGTGCGGACGGCGGCGGCGAAGTCGGTCGACATCAGGTCGTGCTTGAAGGCAGCGTGGATGACGCCCTCGGACTCCGCGGCGGCCTCCCGCAGACCGTCGAGGTCGTCGAGATCACCGCGGCGCACGGTCGCGCCGAGGGCGGCGACGGCCGCCGCGGAGGTGTCCGAGCGGGCGAGGCCGACGACCTCGTGCCCGGCCGCGAGGAGGTCGGCGACGACGGCCGAACCGATGTGTCCGGACGCGCCGGTGACGAAAACACGCATGGAGGCTCCTGGAAGGGAATGCGAGGAGGTCCGGGGCCGTGATGGCACCCGGTCTCATCACCGTAGCAAGATGATGAGACTTGGTGCCATCACTTCGGGCAGAGTCATGGGACTTGGTCCTGTCGCCTAGGATGGGCCCCATGGCCCGATGGGAACCGAACGCACGCGAACGCCTGGAGCGCGCCGCACTCGCCCTGTTCGTCGAGCGCGGTTACGACGCCACCACCGTCGCCGAGATCGCGGACCGCGCGGGACTGACCAAGAGCACCTTCTTCCGCCACTTCGCCGACAAGCGCGAGGTGGTGTTCGGCGGCCGGGACCAGCTGGCGGACCGTTTCGCCGAGGTGATCCGCGGCGCGCCGCCGCAGACCACCGTCGCCGGATGCCTGACCGCGGCGCTGGAGTCCGTCGCCCGGGTGTTCACCCCGGAACGCCAGGACCTGGCCCGCCAGCGGCGGGCGGTGACCACGGCCCACACCGAGCTCCGGGAACGCGAACTGCTCAAGCTCGCCCGGCTCTCCGAGGCCATCGGCGCCGCGCTGCGCGACCGAGGCGTCGACGACACGACCTCACGCCTGGCCGCCGAGATGGGCGTCCTGGCCTTCACCACGGCCTTCGCCCGCTGGACCGATCCCGGCAACGATCGGCCGTACACCGAGATCGCGCACACAGCCCTGCGCGACCTGCGGGACCGCGCCGGCGCCCTCGGCACCGAGGCCGAAGTGAGCGCCTGAGTCCGGCAGCGGCGGGCGATCTTCACACCGGCTTCTTTATCCCGGAGCGAACCAGGGCGATCGAACATACGATGGGCGGGAGCCGGCGCGGTACGGGGACGCCGTGCCGTCAGTCCGACCTCGGGGTGGGAGACGTATGGCACAGGCGTCCGACGCAGCGCGGACCGTCATCATGACCGTGGACGACGACCCGGGAGTGTCCCGGGCCGTCGCCCGGGACCTGCGGCGCCGCTACGGCGCGTCGTACCGGATCGTCCGCGCGGAGTCCGGCGAGTCCGCGCTGGACGCGCTGCGGGAGCTGAAGCTGCGCGGTGATCTCGTGGCGGTGATCCTGGCGGACTACCGCATGCCGCAGATGAACGGCATCGAGTTCCTGGAGCAGGCGCTCGACGTGTACCCGGGTGCTCGGCGGGTGCTGCTGACCGCGTACGCGGACACGAACGCGGCGATCGACGCGATCAACGTCGTCGATCTCGACCACTATCTGCTCAAGCCGTGGGATCCGCCGGAGGAGAAGCTCTACCCGGTGCTGGACGACCTGCTGGAGGCGTGGCGGTGCAGTGACTTCCGCGCGGTGCCCAGCACCAAGGTCGTCGGCCACCGCTGGTCGGCGCGCTCCTCCGACGTACGGGAGTTCCTGGCCCGCAACCAGGTGCCCTACCGCTGGTACTCGGCGGAGGAGCCCGAGGGGCAGCGGCTGTTGGCGGCGGCCGGCCAGGACGGGCAGCGGCTCCCACTGGTGATCACGGCGGAGGGGGCGACCCTGGTCGAGCCGGAGGCGCCCGAACTGGCCGCGCAGGTGGGGCTCGCGACGACACCGGCCGCGGACTTCTACGACCTCGTCGTCATCGGCGGCGGACCCGCCGGACTGGGGGCCGCCGTGTACGGAGCTTCGGAAGGCCTGCGGACCGTGCTCGTGGAGCGGTCGGCGACCGGCGGGCAGGCCGGGCAGAGTTCCCGGATCGAGAACTACCTCGGCTTCCCCGACGGCGTGTCGGGGGCGCAGCTCACCGACCGGGCCCGCAGGCAGGCCGCGAAGTTCGGCGCCGAGATCCTCACCGCGCGCGAGGTGACGGGACTCGAGGTCAACGGCGGTGCGCGGACCGTACGGTTCTCCGACGGGTCGGCGGTCGCCGCGCACAGCGTGATCCTGGCGACCGGCGTGTCGTACCGGCAGTTGGAGGCACCGGGGTGCACCGACCTGACCGGCTGCGGGGTGTTCTACGGCTCGGCGCTGACCGAGGCGGCCTCCTGCCAGGGGCAGGACGTGTACATCGTCGGTGGCGCCAACTCCGCCGGGCAGGCGGCGATGTACCTGTCGCGCGGCGCCAAGTCGGTGACGCTGCTGGTGCGCGGCGCGGACCTGTCCGCGTCGATGTCGTACTACCTGATCCAGCAGATCAACGAGGCGCCCAACATCTCGGTGCGGGCGCGGACCGTGGTCGAGTCGGCGCACGGCTCCGACCACCTCGAACAGCTCACCCTGCGCGACATGGACACCGGGGAGACCGAACTGGTCGACGCGCAGTGGATGTTCGTGTTCATCGGCGCCGCCCCGCTCACCAACTGGCTGGACGGCACCGTGCTGCGCGACGAGCACGGGTTCATCCTGGCCGGCCCCGACCTGACCGCCGACGGACGGCCGCCGGCGGACTGGGAGCTGGACCGGCCGCCGTACCACCTGGAGACCAACATTCCCGGCGTGTTCGTGGCGGGCGACGCGCGCGCCGAGTCCGCCAAGCGCGTCGCGTCCGCCGTCGGAGAGGGAGCCATGGCCGTGATGCTCGTCCACCGTTATCTGGAGCAGTCGTGAGCGGGCGGCTGCTGCCGTGCAGCCCGCAGGAGATCGGGTCGCTGTTCCTCTTCGAGAAGCTCTCCGCGGAGCAGTTGGGGCAGCTGTGCAGCAAGGGCCGGGTCGAGGGTTTCGACCCCGGGCCCGTCTACACCGAGGGTGACCCCGCCACCTGCTTCTACGTGATGATCGACGGCGCGGTGGTGCTGTCCCGGCGGGTCGGCGACGACGACGTCGAGGTCTCACGGACCTCCCAGCCCGGGGTGTACGCGGGAGCCATGCAGGCGTACCTCGGGGACCGCGTGCGCCAGGTCTACGCCAACTCCATGCGGGTGACCGAGCCCTCGCGGTTCTTCGTGCTGCCCGCGGAGCAGTTCGCGGACTTCATGGCGGCGGAGTTCCCGATGGCGGTCCATCTGCTGGAGGGGCTGTTCTGGGGTTCGAAGAACACCCAGCGTGCCATCGGGCAGCGTGAACGGCTGCTGGCGCTCGGTTCGTTGTCGGCCGGTCTGACCCACGAGCTCAACAACCCGGCCGCGGCGGCCGTGCGGGCCACCGCGACGCTGCGCGAGCGGGTCGGCAAGATGCGGCACAAACTGGCCGTCATCTCCCAGGGCAACTACTCGCCCGAGGTCATGGCCAACCTCATCGACATCCAGGAGCGCACCGCCGAACGCGTCGCCAAGGCACCGACGTTGAGCCCGCTGGAGGCCTCGGACCGGGAGGACGCCCTCAGCGACTGGCTGGACGACCACGACATCCAGGAGGGCTGGCGGATCGCGCCGACCTTCGTGCAGGCGGGCCTGGACGTGGACTGGCTGGACCAGGTCGCGGCCGCGGTGGACGAGGACCTCCTGCCGAACGCGATCGGCTGGCTCAACTACACCGTCGAGACCGAGCTGTTGATGGACGAGATCACCGACTCCACGGCCCGCATCTCGCACCTCGTCGACGCCGCCAAGCAGTACTCCCAGCTCGACCGGGCTCCCTACCAGGTCGTCGACGTGCACGAACTCCTCGACAGCACCCTGCTGATGCTCTCGGGCAAGATCGGGGAGCGGATCAAGGTCGTCAAGGACTACGACCGTACGCTCCCGAAGATCCCGGCCTACCCGGCGGAGCTCAACCAGGTGTGGACCAACGTGATCGACAACGCGGTCGCCGCCATCAACAGCGCGGGCGGCGAGGGCGCGTTGACCGTACGGACAGCGCTGGAGCACGACCAGCTGCTGGTCGAGTTCCGCGACACCGGGCCCGGGGTGCCCCCGGAGATCCGCGACCGCATCTTCGATCCCTTCTTCACCACCAAGCCGGTCGGCGAGGGCACCGGGCTGGGCCTGGACATCTCCTGGCGGATCGTCGTCAACAAGCACCACGGGACCCTGCAGGTGGAGTCGGAGCCGGGCGACACCCGCTTCCAGGTCCTGCTTCCGCTGACGGCGACGACCGACGAGACACCCGAGGAGCCCGCATGACCAGCGCCAACGGAATCGACCCCAGCGTCCCGCCGAGCGGCAGCGGGTGCGTCGAGTGCGACGCGGCGGGCGGCTGGTGGTTCCATCTGCGGCGCTGCGCGCAGTGCGGGCACGTGGGCTGTTGCGACGACTCCCCCGCGAAGCACGCGACCGCGCACTACCGGGAGACCGGGCACCCGGTGATCCGCAGCTTCGAGCCGGGTGAGCAGTGGTTCTGGGACTTCGACAGCTCACAGCTGTACGAGTCGGGCCCCGACCTCGCACCGCCCGTCGCCCACCCCGAGGACCAGCCCGCGCCGGGGCCGGCGGGACGGGTCCCGGCGGACTGGGCGCGGGTGTTGCGGTCCTGACCCCTCCGACGGCCTCGCGCGCCCCCGCACGTCCAGTCCGGCAACCCCTGTCCCAGCCGCGCTGTCAGTGCCGCGTGCCAGGATGGATGCGTGTCTGAGAACGCCTTCACCACGCCGCTGATCGGCCGCGACGAAGACCTCGCCCGGCTCGGCGAGGTGCTGGAGCGCGCCCGCCGGGGCGAGGCGGGGGCGGTGCTGGTGGCGGGGGACGCCGGGGTCGGCAAGACACGGCTGCTGGACGAGGTCGCCGGGCGGGCGTCGGCGGCCGGCATGGCCGTGCTCACCGGCCACTGTGTGGACCTCGGTGACGTGGGGCTGCCGTATCTGCCGTTCACGGAGATCCTCGGTCTGCTGGCGGGCGACGAGCGGTGCGCCGAGGTGCTGGCCGCGCATCCCGGGGTGGACCGGCTGCTCGGCGCGGGGACGGACGCCTCGGCGGACGCGGGCGGTCGGCTGCGGCTCTTCGAGGGCATGGCCGGACTGCTGGCCGACCTCTCCGACCGCGTGCCACTGCTGCTGATCCTGGAGGACCTGCACTGGGCGGACCAGTCCTCCCGTGACCTGCTGCGGTTCCTGCTGAGCCGAGGCATCCTCCAGCGCCCGGCGGGCGGCGCCCCGGCCCACCGTCTCGCCGTCCTCGCGTCCTACCGCGCTGACGACCTGCACCGCCGTCACCCGCTGCGGCCGCTGCTGGCCGAGCTGGTCCGGCTGCCGGCCGTGGAGCGGCTCGAACTGCGGCCCCTGGGCGACGCGGACGTCACTCGCCTGGTGCGGGCCCTGCAGGACCGCCCGCTGCCGGAGGACACGGTCCGCGGGATCGTCGAGCGGGCGGAGGGCAACGCCTTCTACGCGGAGGAACTGCTCGCGGCGACCGACACCGGGGCGGGCGGAGTGCCCAGCGGGCTGGCCGACGTCCTGCTCATCCGGATCGAGCAGCTGTCGGAGACGGCCCAGCGGGTGCTGCGCACGGCCGCCGTCGCCGGGCGGCGGGTGGAGCACGACCTGCTGCGGGAGGCGGTCGGCCTGCCCGAGGACGAGCTGGAGTCGGCGCTGCGCGAGGCGATCGGCCGACAGCTTCTCGTCCCCGGCACCGGCGACACCTACGCCTTCCGCCACGCGCTGGCCCGCGAGGCGGTGTACGCGGACCTGCTCCCCGGTGAGCGGGCCCGGCTGCACGGCGCGTTCGCCCGGCTGCTGTCCGAGTGCGGGCACGGGGCCGAGAGCGCGGCCGAGCGCGCCCACCACTACCGGGAGAGCCACGACCTGGCCGAGGCCCTCGCCGCCTCCCTGGAGGCCGCCGACCACGCCCAGCGCGTGGGCGCGCCCGCCGAGGAGCTACGGCACCTGGAAACCGCCCTCGACCTGTGGGAGGCCGTCGACACGGCGGATCGCCCCGTGGGGGACGGCCTGGACCGGGTGCCGCTGACGCTGCGCGCCTCGGCGGCGGCCAGGCACGCCGGGGAGTCGCACCGGGCCCTGTCCCTCACCCGGTCCGCGCTCGCTCACATCGGTCAGGACGCCGACTCCGATCTGGCCGCCCGCGTCCGCTACACCCTGGCCGGCAACCTGCTGGACGTCGACAGCCTGACCGCCGCGTTCGCCTACAGCAGCGAGGCGCTGGCGCTGATCCCCGCCGAGCCGCCGACCCGGACCTGGGTGTGGGCCGCGGCCACCCATGTTCTGGCGGCCCGCCAGGTCGGGGAGAACGGGACGGCACTGCGGGTGGCCCGGCAGGCGCTGCACGTGGCCGAGGAACTGGGCGTGCGGGACGCACAGGCCGACCTGCTGGTCTCCCTGGCCATCCTGGAGAGCGGCGGCCGCAGCACCCCCGAGGGGCTCGAGCGGCTCAGGGCGGCCCGGGAGCTGGCCCGGCGCTCGGGGAACGCGCCGGTGGAGATGCGCGCCCTGTTCAACCTAGCCATCGGCTGTTTCGAGGCCGGCGACCTCCAGGGGTGTCTGCCCTGGGTGACCGAGGGCCTGGAGCGCGCCCGTCGCGCCGGGCTGCTGTCGTCGCCGTACCCGCTGGAGATGCGCTATCTGCACCTTCTGGTGCTGTACACGCTGGGCCACTGGGACGCGTGTCTGCGGGCCGCGGCGACGGATGCCGCGGTGCTGCCCGCGGCGGGCGGGTACGCGTCCGGGCCCGCGCTGTACGTGTCCCTGGCCCGGGGTGACCTCTCGGCCGCCGAGCGGGCCCGGACGCTGCTGGAGGGGCCCTTCGACTGGATGGGCACGCTGGTCGCCGGCATCGCGCTGACGGAGGCGGCCGTCCTGCGGGGCGACCCGGAGGAGGCGGTGCGGCGGACACGGGAGACGGCGGACGCGCTCGGCGACGGCTCGGGCAGCCGCCCCGACGTGACCGTGCGACTGGCGGCGCTGGCGCTGGGCGCGGTCGCGGACGCGGCGGCCGAGGCGCGGCCGGCCGGTGACGCGCCCGGGCGGTGGAAGGACACCGCGGACGAACTGGTCGAGCTGGCGCGGGGTGTGGCCGGGCACGGGGAGGAGGGGCTGCCGCAGGGCCCGGAGGGCGTGGCGTGGCTGGCGCGGGCCGAGGCGGAGTGGACGCGGGCCGTCTCCGGTCCGGACGCGGCGGCCTGGGAGAAGGCGGTGGCCGCGTTCTCGTACGGGGACGTGTACGAGCGGGTGCGCTGCCAGGTCCGGCTCGTGGAGGCCCTGTTGGCGGCCGAGCGGCGCGCGGAGGCGGCCGACCAGGCCCGCGAGGCGCGGGCGACGGCCGAACACCTCGGCGCGGCGCCGCTGCTTCAGCGGCTCGACGCCCTGATACGCCGCGGCCGTCTCGGCGACGCACCGGCGGACGGCGAGCGGACCTCGCCGCTCACCGCCCGCGAGCAGGACGTGCTGCGGCTGCTCGCGCTCGGCCGCAGCAACCGGCAGATCGGCGAGGAGTTGTTCATCAGCGGCAAGACGGCGAGCGTGCACGTCTCCAACATCCTGGCCAAACTGGGCGCGACGAGCCGTACGGAGGCGGTGGCGATCGCCTACCGGGAGGGTCTCATCGCGCCCGAGCCGACGGCCTCGGGCTGAGGGGCCGCGCGACTCACCCGCGTCCGGTGCAGTCGAGTTTGGTGAAGTCGACGGCGTCGGCCATCGCCTGCATTCCCTTGTCGTTGGGGTGCAGATGGTCACCGCCGTCGAAGAAGGGCAGGATCCGTTCGGTGTCGTAGGGGTTGCGCAGGATGTGGTCGAAGTCGGTGTACGCGTCGAAGTCGCCGCTGGTGCGGATGTAGGCGTTGACCTCCTGGCGTACGGCCTCGCCGGCCGGGTCCCACTCCGACCAGCCCTTGAAGGGGGCGACGGTGGCGCCGACGACGCACTTGCCGGCCGCGTGGACGCGGCTGGCGATCTCGCGGTAGCCGGCGACGAGGTTCTGGGCGGTGACACCGCTGTGGCTCTTGATGTCGTTGACGCCCTCGAAGAGGAAGACGGTGCGCACGCCCGGCTGGGACAGCACGTCGCGCTGCAGACGGTTCAGGGCGCTCTGGCCGGCGCCGTCGGCGAGGACCTGGTTGCCGGAGATCCCCTCGTTGGCGACGCCCCGGATCGCGCTGTGCGTCTTCTCCAGCCGGCGGGCGAGGTAGTCGGGCCAGCGACGGTTGAGGTCGCTGGTGGACTGCCAGCCGTCGGTGATGGAGTCGCCGAGCGCCACGACGGCCGCCGTGCCCACGGGCGGTCGTACGGACACGGAGTCCAGATAGGCCCAGGAGCCGGTCGTCTGCGTCCAGTCGGCCGCCCCCTCCTCCGCGGTGTGGTCGCCCTGGGTGATGTACGAGGTCTGCATGGCCATTCCGTGACCGGTCGCCGGGCCCGCGGCGTCCGGCGAGTGGATGCTGACGGCCAGGTTGGTGGCGGCCGGCAGCCGGCCGGGCAGCGGGTCGCTGAGGGCGACGGCGCCGGCGGGGATGGTGATCGACCGGGCGCCGCCGAAGGTCAGGCGCCGGTTGCTGCCGTGGACCAGTGCGGCGCCGGTCTGCTGGATGCCCGCGTGGACGCTGTCGAAGGTGACGGGGCGGTCCCCGAACGCGTTGGAGAGCCGGACACGCAGGTCGGTGCCGCCGACGCCGGTGTGCACGATCAGCCGGTAGCCGCGGTCGGGCACGGCGTCGCCGATCCGGTCGGCGCTCGCGCCCCAGGTGACGACGTCCCGCCCGTCGGCGGGCGCCCCCACCACCGCGAACGCGGGCTGCCGGCCGGATGCCTCGACCGGTGACGCCTGGAAGGCCCCGGCCAGCAGCAGGAGGGCGGCGAGCCGGACGGCCCGTCTGTGGCGGGCCCTCACCGCGCGAAGTCCTTGATCGTCACGGACCCTCCGGGCGCTACGGTCACGGTCCGGGACGAGCCGCCGAACGCGACCGTCGTCGTACGGCCGCCCACACTGCGGATGCGTGCCTCGGTCGGCCTCCCGCCCTGCCAGCGTAGGTCGACGACGAAGCCGCCGCGCGCCGGGGCTCCGGTGAGCGATCCGGAGGCGGCCCAGGCGTCCGGGAGGGCCGGGAGGAGTTCCAGATGGCCCGGCCGAGAGTACAGCAGCATCTCGGTCACGGCCGCCGGGGTACCGAAGTTGGCGTCGATCTGGAAGATGCCCCGGCCCGGCCTGGTCTCGTAGATGTCGAAGAGGTTGGGCGCGGTGCCGTTGCCGCCGTCCACCGACGGGCGCAGGTTGGTGACGATCAGCTGGTAGGCGTTGTCGGCGTTCTTCAGGCGGGCCCAGCACAGGCTCCGCCAGGCGTTGGCCCAGCCGAAGCTGTTCATGCCGCGCGCGGTCAGCAGGGCGGTGGCGCTGGCCACGACGTCGGACGGGGTGGAGCCGTCGGGGCGGATGCGGTCGCCGGGGAACAGGCCGACCAGCGGCGAGAGATGACGGTGGGTGGTCTCGCCGAGGTTGTCGGGGGACATCCATTCCTCGAGCCAGCCGGTCTTCGGGCTCACCTGGGGAAGGTACAGCTTTTTACGGAGGCCGGAGATGGTTTCCGCGTAGCCGCCGTCCCGCTTCAGCTCGGCCGAGGCCACGCAGTAGTTGCCGAACAGCGCCCACACCAGCTCCTGGGCGTAGGTGATGCCCTTGGCGTCGAGCGGTCCCTGTTCCGGCGACCAGTCGCTGTCGGCGATCAGCACCTCCTTGGAGCTGCCCGGCAGGGTCGTGGTGAGCAGCCGGGCCTCCCAGAACTCGCAGGCGCCCTTGAGCAGCGGGTAGATCTTCTCCAGATGGGCGCGCGAGCGGGTGAACTCGTAGTGCTCCCACAGGGAGTTGCACAGCCAGGCGTTGCCCGCCGGATGCCACCACCAGCCGCCTCCGCCGTAGGGGTTGGTGGAGATGGCGAGGGTCCATCCGGCGTTCTTGCCGCTGGAGTTGCGATAGCGGTTGCGGGGGTCGTCGAACAGCCGGCTGGTCAGATCGGTCCAGGACGGCAGCTGGGCCTCGCAGTAGTCGGTGAGGGCGTCGAAGCAGGCGGACAGGCCCGCCCGGTCGGCCATCCAGTAGTTCATCTGGATGTTGATGTCGGTGTGGTAGTCGCCCATCCAGTCCGGGTCGTTGCCGTCCAGCCACAGCCCCTGGAGCCCCAGGGGAAGGCTGCCGCGCGACCCGGAGATCATCAGATAGCGGCCGAACTGGACGTAGGCGGCCTCGAGTTCGGGGTCGGGTGCGCCGTCGCTCGCCCGGGCCTGCAGCCGCTGCCAGGTGTCGAGGGAACGCTGCTGGGCGGTTGAGGTCCCCAGCGAGAGACCGAACTGTCCGAACAGCGCGTGGTGGTCGGTGACATGGGTGCGCAGCAGGGTGTCCGCGGAGTGCGCGGCGGCGGCGGTGACCTTGGTGCGGGCGAGGCGCCGGGGGTCGAGGGACGGATCGCGATAGCCCTGGGCCGCGTCCGGCGCGTAGTTGGTGCCGCCGCTCACCACCACGGTGAGGTCCTGGCAGCCGGCGAAGGAGATGTGCGAGCCGCTGACGGTGACGCCGCCGCCGGTGCCGTGCGCGGTCACGGCGGCCCCGTACTCGAGGCCGTTGGCGAACGCGGCACCGAAGGAGACCCCGGCGCCCTCGCCGTGCGTGCCCTCCAGCGTGACGGTGCCGGTGTAGCGGCCTCCCCCGCTCTGGGTGAAGTGCAGCACGATCACGTCGTCGGGTCTGCTGGCGAAGAGCTGCCGCTGATAGGTGACTCCCGAGCGGACGTACGACGTCGTCACCACGCCCCGGGCGAGGTCGAGGGTGCGGCGGTAGCCGGAGACGGCGCCGAGGTCGTGGCCGGGGATGTCGACGGTGAGCCGGGCGAGCAGGGTGAGGGAGCCGAAGTGGTCGCGGTCGTAGGGGAACTGGCCGTCGGCGTCGAGGGTGTCGTTGAGGCCGCCGGTCCACATCGTGGCGTCGGTGACGAGCAGGACCTCATGGCCGGGGTCGTTGCTCGCGAGGGCGCCGAGGCGGCCGTTGCCGACCGGGAGCCCCTGTTCGATCATGGAGTTGTCGTCGGCGGGGGCCTGCCACCACAGCTCGTCGTGCGAACTCGTCGTGATCCGGGGTGCGTTGGCGGGCCGTTCGGGTGCGGCCGAGGCGGTGAAGGCGGGCAGTGCCGCCAGGGCGGCTCCGGCGGCGGTGGCGGCGAGCAGGTCGCGTCTGGGAAGCAGGCGGGCGGGATCGGTGTTCACTGCGGCTCCTGGAGGCTGGGTCAGGAAGACTTCGGGACGTCGATCCGGTCGATGTCCGGCGCGTAGCCGGTGCCGCTGTCGAAGGTGATCGTGTTGGAACCGGCCTTGAGGGTCAATGGCACGCTGACCGTCTCGACGGACGCCCAGTCGCCGGTGGAGGGGAACTTGTGGTTCGTCGCGCCGCCGCCGTTGACGGAGACGGCGGCGGAGCGGGCGTCACCGCTGACGTAGGCGATCTTCACTTGGTAGGTGCCGGCCTTGGGGACGACGACGTCGTTGATGGTCAGCTTGCCGCCGAGGTAGAGGTTGCCGACCTTCTTGCCGCCGGAGCAGGCCGAGCAGTCGGCGACGGAGGCGTTGCCGGCGAGGGTGTTGGCGGAGGCCTCGGCCTCGTAGCCGGTCAAGGCGAGCGCGCTGCCGTGCGGGGTGACGGTGAACAGGCGGGAGCCGTGGGCGGGCAGGGCCTCGGTGACCTTGTCCTTGAGGCTGCCGAGGTTCTCATGGTTCCACAGGTCACGGACGGACGCCGTGCCGGTGAAGCCGAGGGAGGCCCAGGATGCGGAGACGGCGGCGGGGCTGTCGGCGAGGTTGAACAGGGCGACGGTGTAGCTGCCGTCGGGGTTCTTCGCGGCCCACACCTGCTGCGGGTCGGACGGGGTGATCGGCCGGGCCGCCGGGGTGGCGCCCTGGTTGAGGGCGATGACTTCCTTGTTGGTCAGCAGGGACAGACCGTAGGAGTCGAGGCGCGTGAGGTCGTCGCCGGTGAAGAGCGGTGACTTGGCGATGGCCCACAGGGTGGCGTAGCTCTGCCGTTCGGCCTTGGTCAGGCCGTCCATCGCGCCGTTGCCGACGTCGAGGGAGTCGAGGTCGTTCCAGCCGCCGGGGCCTGCGTACTTCGTCCAGCCGGGGGTGTCGTCCCAGCGGTCGTCGACGGAGTTCTCCCAGCTGACGAGGGTGTTGCAGTAGCACTCGACGTCGGTGTCGATGCGCCAGCCGTTGGAGTACCTCTTCCAGTCGGCGGCGTGTCCGATGTCCAGGGACCAGGAGAGTTCCAGGTGGATCGGGCGGCCGGTGGCGGCGATGGCCTTGTTCCAGGCGGCCACGTCGGCAACGTTGTCGTACTGGTCACCGCTCTTACCGGAGCCGGGGCCGACGCCGTCGAGCTTGAGGAAGTCATAGCCCCAGCCTGCGATCAACTGGGCCTGGGAGTCGATGTACTTCTGGGTGCAGGGGCGGGAGAAGTCGAGCTTGTAGGAGCTGTCCCAGCCGTTGGTGGTGCGCAGGTCGCCGTAGACGATGTCGGCGGTGGTGCAGCCGTCGGCGTTCCATATCGGCGTCTTCCCGTCGCCGTACGCCTCCTTCTCCAGGCCGGCGGGGAGGTAGATGCCGGCCTTGAGGCCCTTGGCGTGGATGCGGTCGGCGACGGCCTTCATGCCGCTGGGGAAGCGCCCCGGGTCGGCCTTCTGGCGTCCGTACTGGTCGTACTCCGGCTTCCAGGTGGTGTCACGCCACCAGCCGGCGTCGATGTTGACGTAGTCGTAGCCGTACTTCTTCAGCTTGGCGGCCAGGGCGTCGGTCTGCTGGATGACGTTGGCCTCGGTGAGGTAGCTGTAGTCGCCGTCGGGGTTGAGGCCGGGGTACTTGGAGGACTGCATGCTCCAACTCGACCAGCCCATGTAGGGCTTGGCGGCGAGGGTCGGCGCGGTGGTTCCGGCGTGAGCCGCCGGGGCGACGGTGACGGCGCCCGCGGCGAGGGCCAGGACCACCGCGGCTCTCAGGGTGCGTGCGGGCAGGGCGGAGTACGAGGAAGACCTCATGGGTCGTGCCTCCAGGGGGAGTCGGATCAGCGGCTCGGCTGCGGGTGATCTAAGGAGATGAAGGACTGAATGGCGGTGGCGGCGGCTCCGCGGGCCCATTCCTCGAAGGGCAGCGGACGGGTGAGTACGTCGCACTGGGCGGCGGAGCCGAAGGCCGCGGCGGTGAAGGCGTCGCGGATCTGCTCGGCGAAGAGATCGTGGGCGGCGAGGCCCTCGCCGGAGATGATCAAGCGTTCGGGGCCGAGGAGGTTGGCGACGGTGGCGATGCCCCGGCCGATGGCCTCACCGGCCCGCGCGTACACCTCCCGCACGCCCGGCACGTCGCGGTGGGCGAGCGCGACGGCCTCGGTGGCGTCGGCGACCTGCCGGCCGGTGGCGGCGCGGACCTGGCGGACGATCGCGGCCTCCCCCGCGATCGCCTCCACGCAGCCGCGGTTCCCGCAGTGGCAGGCCGGTCCGGCCGGGTCGACGGTGACATGGCCGATCTCGCCGGCCACGCCGTGCGCGCCGGAGACGACCCGTCCGTGCACCACCAGACCGCAGCCGATTCCGGCGCCGACGGTCACCACGGCGAAGTCGGACAGGCCCACGCCCTCGCCGAACCACTGCTCGGCCACGGTCAGGGCCCGTACGTCGTTGTCGACGGTGACCGGCAACCCGCAGGTCATGGCGGCGAGTTCGGCGAGCGGGACGTCCCGCCACTCCAGGAACGGCGAGTAGCGTACGACGCCCTCGGCACGGTCCACATCACCGGAGACGGCGATCCCGAGGCCCTGCACGGTTGAGCCCAACTCGTCGGCGGACAGCAGCAGTTCGTCGACGAGACGTGCGATGTCGGCGAGCACGGACCTGGTGTCGCGGTCGGCCAGCGGCAGACGGCGGTCGGCACGGACACGGCAGCACAGGTCGGTGAGGACGGCGATGATCTCGCCGCCGGTCACCTTGACCCCGAGGAACAACGCCCGTCCACCGTCGACCCGCACCGGGTTGGCGGGCCGGCCGAGCGTCGGCCTGTCCTCGTCCGCCGCGTCCTCCACCAAGTACCCGGCCTCGATCAGGGGCTTGACCGCCTTGGTGACGGCGGCCGGCGACAGCCCCGCCCGCCGGGCCACCTCCAGCCGGGTGAGCGGCCCATGGGACAGGACCGTGGTGAAGATCTGCGAGGCGGCCGGCGTGTTCGCCGGGAACGTCTCGACACGAGGGGTCGGGCGCATGACCGGGAAACTAGAGGGCTTCTTTTCCGCCGTCAATAAAAGAAGCAGGATTCGTCTGTGGCCCCACTGTCAGACCCGGCGGGCACAATCGCCGCATGACGACGATCAATTGGGGCGAGCTGACCCACGCCTACGGCAGCGCCGAGGACATCCCCGGACTGTTCGCGCAGCTCG
This sequence comes from Streptomyces sp. NPDC006476, assembly GCF_040612015.1. Taxonomy (NCBI): domain Bacteria; kingdom Bacillati; phylum Actinomycetota; class Actinomycetes; order Kitasatosporales; family Streptomycetaceae; genus Streptomyces; species Streptomyces sp. NPDC006476. Next base: position 62,529 of record NZ_JBEXPK010000009.1, read on the forward strand.
GCGGGCCGGAGGACGACAGAGTGTGGACGGATCTGTGGTCCGCACTGTGCCATCAGGGGTCGGTGTACGAGGCGAGTTGGGCGGCCATGCCGGTGCTGGCGGACATCGCTCTCGGGAGGGCCCCGGGCGAACCGATACAGGCGGTGCTCATGGCCGGCCTGATCACCACGGACCCGGACCCCGAGCGCCGGGAGCGGTACGCCCCCCAGATCGCCGAACTGCTGGGGGTGGCACGCGCGTTGCTCGCCACCCCGGGGACCGGTGACTTCGTGTACCTGCAGATGGCCGTCCTGGCCTTCGAGGACGCCGGTGTGTGGGCGGAGGCACTGGAGGGCGTGGTCAACGAGGAGTACGAGCTTCAGTGCCCGGAGTGCGAGGACGACCTGTTCGTCGCCTTCGGTTCCTACGGCTACTTCTCCGTGGCCGGCGACTACGTGACGGGGCCGGGCGCGGAGGACACGGAAGGGCGGGCGGAGCTGACACCCATTGCCCCGGACCGCCTCGACGGCATCGGCGCGCGCCTGCACCGCGAGGCCGTGGCGGCAGGGCAGCACGAGGTCGCGCACGCGCTGACGTACGTCTTCGGCAGAGCCCACTGCCCCTCCTGCGACGCCGGGTTCACGGTGTCGCAGGAAGTGGAGAGGCAGTGGGTCTGAGCACCTCCGGCGTCGGCGTCAGTGCCGGTCGGCCGGCGTGTTGGCCTGGCTGACGTTGACGGCGGCCCAGGCCTGGTCCACCGTCCGGTACTCGACGCCGGTCGCCCCGTAGAGGTCCTTGGCCGCCTTCAGCGTCGCGACACGCGCGTCGTGGAAGTCGGTGGTGGAGACCATGTAGCGGGTCAGCGCACGGTAGAAGATCGCCGTGGCCTTGGCGCGGCCGATGCCCTTGACGGTCGAGCCGTCGTAGGTCGGCGAGTCGTACCTGACGCCGCCGATCGTCTTCTGGCCACTGCCCTCGGCGAGCAGGTAGTACGCGTGCGAGGAGACGCCGGAGCCGGCGTGCACCTCCGCGTCGTACACCTCGGGCTGCCAGTAGTCCACCGTGCCCTCGAGCCGGTCGAGGGAGGGGTGGTCGAGGCGGCGCAGGAACTTCTGCGCGAGGCCCAGCTTCTCGCCGATGAGGTAGTCCGGCGCGTCCTTCGGGTTGTTGGTGAAGAACTCGACGTTCGAGCCGAAGATGTCCGCCAGGGACTCGTTCAGCGAGCCGGGCTCGCCGTACTGGTTGCCGTCCGCGTCGACCCGGGTGGGCTCCAGCTTGGCGGTGGCGTCCACCACGCCGTGGGTCAGCTCGTGCCCCGTGACGTCCAGCACGACGAGCGGCTTCTTGAACATGTCGCCGTCACCGTCGCCGTACAGCATGCAGCCGCAGTCGGAGTCCCAGAAGGCGTTGGCCACCTTGCTGCCCCAGTGGACCATGCCCTTGGCGGGCTTGCTGTTGTTCGCGATGCCCTTGCGGCCGAAGGTCTTCTTGTAGAAGTCCAGCGTCTTGGTGATGCCGTACTGGGCGTCCGCGGCGGCGCTGTTGCGGCTGGACGTGGCGCCGTTGCCGAAGACGTCGTTGCTGGTGGTGATCTGCTTGCCGCGGGCGAAGCTCTCCGTGTAGCTGCCCTTGGCGTCCCGGGTCTCGGTGCCGTACCGCGTCGGGTCCTTCAGCACGAACGTCCTGATCGCCGTCTGCGTCGTGGTCAGCGGGACCGGGCCGACGAAGAGGGACTTGCCGGTGCCCTTGGCCGTGCGCGGGTAGTGCACGGCGGCCGCCGCGGACGACGAGGCCGCCACGGAGGCGAGCGAGGCGCTCCGCGCGCCGATGCCGGTGGCGGGGTCGGCGATCTCACCGCGCTCGCGCAGGGTGTCGAGCAGCTCGGGCGAGAGGAACTCGTCGTTGTTCGGCGTGTTGCTGCGCACCTTGCCGGTGACGGCGTCGATGACGACGGTCCGGGCCCCGGCACCCTCGGTGGTGCCGCTGTCGGTGACCGTGACCTGGTAGGCGAGGGCGGACGCGCCGTCGCGGGCGTCCACGACGAGGCGGGCGGTGCCGGCGTCGCCCTTGGCCACCGACGCGGCCTTCCGCTCGGCCTCGTCGGCCGAGAGCTTGGCGGCACTGGCCGCGGCGGGCCTGACGGTGTGGTCGGCGGCCCGGGTGACCCCGGTGTACGACAGCTGCCGGTTCAGGTGAACGACGAGGTCGCCGCCGAGGACCGTCATGCCCCGGTGGGTCCGGGTGAACCGGACGTGCCGCGCTCCCTCGGGGTCGATCATGACGTCCTGGGCGTGCAGTTCGTCGCCCTGGGAGACGCCGGTCGCGGCGGCGTGGGCGAAGGCGGCGGCGCGGGCCGCCGACACCACGGACGCGGCCGAGGTCGTGGCGGCTGCAGCATGGGCTGTCCCCGTGTCCGGGCCCGCGAAGGCGGTGCCCGCAAGGCCCGTGGCGGCAGTCGTCACGGCGACGGCGACCGCCACGCTGCGTATGTGCGGTCTACGCACTGATAAGGGTTCCTTCCTTCCAGAGCGGCCGCTTTCGCCAACCGCCCTGACGCATGGCCTGGTTGTCCGCCATGGGGGCTGGTCGGGCCCCAGTTCGAAACCCTTATGGACGAGTCATGTCCATGTAAAGCCCAAATCATGGGATTCCGTGCAAAGCAGGGCAATACTTTGCCAATCCCCATCACTCGGTGATCGAGGAGTCACCAACTGTGTGCCAGTGGTGGAGATGTGACGGGACGGAAGAAGGTTGCCCCACGTGAATGTGACTCATCTCGCATCCAGGGCCACGGCCCTGGGCGCGGTCGCGCTCTGCCTGCTCACGGCGCCCGCGCACGCCGCCACGCCCGCGCGCCCCGACGTCACGGGTGTCGACACGGCCCTGCGTACCGCGCTGAGACAGGGCGCGCCCGGCGCGATCGCGCGGATCGACGACGACGGCACGGTCCGGCAACTCGCCGTCGGCGTCGCCGACCGGCGGAGCGGACGGGCCATCAGCAACGCGGACCGGTTCCGTATCGGCAGCGTCACCAAGGTCTTCTCGGCGGTCGTGCTGCTCCAACTGGCCGACGAGAAGAAGCTGGAGCTGGACGCCCCGGTCGACCGTTATCTGCCGGGCCTGCTGCCCGACCGCCGCATCACGGTACGGCAGGTGCTGGGCCACCGCAGCGGCCTGTACGACTACACCAACGACATGTTCGCGAAGTCGGTCTCCGGCTTCGAGGCCGTGCGCACCAAGGTCTTCAGCTACCGCCAGCTCGTGGACCGCTCACTGCGGCACGCCCGCACCAACGCGCCGGGGACCGCGTACGCGTACTCCAACACCAACTTCGTCGTCGCGGGGATGCTCATCGAGAAGCTGACCGGTCACTCCGTGCGCACCGAGTACGAGAACCGCATCATCAAGCCGCTTCAGCTGCGCGACACGTTCTACGCGCACCCCGGCACGACCATCCCCGGCAGACACACGAACGGTTATCTCACCCCGGACACGGCGGGCGCGCCCCTGGTGGACGCGACCGAGCAGACCGTCTCCTGGGCGCAGAGCGCGGGCGCGCTCATCTCCAGCACCCGCGACCTCGACGCCTTCCTGTCGGCTCTGCTCCGCGGCCGTCTCACCTCGGCCGCCCAGCTGCGTCAGATGGAGCACATGCTCCCGGTCGACAGCACCCAGGCGTACGGCCTCGGCCTGCGCCGCCGCGACCTGTCCTGCGGCGTCTCGGTGTACGGCCACACGGGCGCCGTCCAGGGCTACTACACGTACGCCTTCGCCACCAAGGACGGCCGGCGCACTCTCACGGCCCTGGTCAACACCTCCAACAACGGCGCCGTGCACAACACGATGCTGGGCACCCTGGAGTCGGCGTTCTGCGGCAAGCCGGCCAAGGTGCGGCGGGGTGCGGCGGTCCTGGAACGCCAGCAGGACGCCGTCCCGGGGCTCGCCCGGCAGTGACCGCCCGGCGGGGAACCCTCCCGTCCCGGTGGGCGTTGCCCCGATGAGCCCCTCCTTCGGGGCCGAGGACGACGACACCGGGGCGGTGACATGAGCGAATTGGTCCCCGGGGGCAACATGCCCCTCCCGGGCGGCGCAGTGACCGTCCGGGTCCCCGGCCCCTTCGACGTCTCCGCGCTCATCACGGACGACGGCGGCAGAGTCCACGGCGACGCCGACTTCGTGTTCTACAACCAGCCCTCCGCTCCCGGCGCCCGCCTCGACGGCGACACGCTCACCGTCGACCCGGCGAGGCTGCGCGCCGGAGCCACCCGCGTCACGGTAGTGGTCAGCCCGGCCGACCCCGGCACCCCCCTGGGCCGGCTCCCGGCACCCACCCTCCACCTGGGCGGCCCCGGAGCCCGCCCCCTGGCCCGCTTCACCCCGCCCCCGCCCCGCCAGGAGACGGTGCTGCTGCTCGCGGAGCTCTACCGGCGGGGCGGCGGCTGGAAGCTGCGCGCCCTGGGGCAGGGGTACGCGGACGGACTCGCCGGGATCGCACGGGACTTCGGGGTCGACGTGACCGACGACGGGACGACCGCGGCGCCGCCCGTCGCCTCCGTACCGCCGCCCTCCCCCACGCGCGCCACGCCGTCAGCCCCCTTCCCATCACCCCGCTCCTCCCCCGCCCCCGACGGCTGGCTCACCCTCGTCAACTCCGCCCGCACCGCGGCCGGTTGCCCGCCCGTCTCCCCTGATCCCCGCCTCGCCACCGCCGCGCACGCCCACACCGCCGCCATGGCCGCCGCGGGGCGGCTCGGAGTCGAGGGGCCTGACGGCGTCTCGCTGTACCAGCGAGTGACGGCGGCCGGATACGCGTACATCACGGTCGGCGAGCACCTGGTCTCCGGCCCGCGCACCGCCTCCGAGTTCATCGACTAGTGCTGGGCGACGAACAGTCCCGCCGCACCCTGCTCGACCCGGCCTTCACCCACGCGAGCGTCGAACACGCCCGCTCCGGCGACACCTTCTGGACCGCCGTGTGGGCGAGGCCCTTCACGCCCAGCGACCTGACACGCACGGCAACGCAGGTCGTCGAACTCACCAACCGCGAGCGCGCCCGGACAGGCCTGCCTCCCCTGGCCGTCGATCCCGTCCTGACCTCAGCGGCGCAGGCGCACAGCGCCGACATGGTGGCCCGTGCCTTCTACTCCCACACCTCTCCGGAGGGACGTCAGCCCTGGGACCGGGCGGCCTCCGCGGGCTCCACCCGCCGGACGATCGGCGAGAACATAGCGTGCGGTCAGCGTTCCCCCGCCGAGGTCGTGGACGGCTGGATGAACAGCCCGGGCCACCGCGCCAACATCCTCAAGCCCGATTTCACCCACATCGGCGTCGGGTTCGCCGGTGGCGGCCCCAAGGGGACGTACTGGACACAGCTCTTCGGGGCCTGACCACCGGAAAACCGTGACGGTCGTGATCTTGGCGGAATGAATCGCTCCGGGACAGGATGCCCGCATGAAGGGTTCCCTCTTTTCCAGCGAGCACATGGTCCAGCCGGCGACCCAGGCGGGTATGTCGGTCGAGAACGCCAAGTGCATCAAGTACGCGGTCAACGGCGAGATGCTCGCCCGTCAGGGCGCGATGATCGCCTACCGCGGCAACCTCCAGTTCGAGCGCAAGGGCCAGGGCGTCGGCGGCATGCTCAAGCGCGCGGTCACCGGTGAGGGACTGCCGCTGATGTCGGTGCGCGGGCAGGGTGAGGCGTGGTTCGCGCACGAGGCGCAGAACTGCTTCATCGTGGACGTGGACCCCGGCGACGAGTTCACCGTCAACGGCCGCAACGTCCTGTGCTTCGACGCCTCCCTGTCGTACCGGATCGCGACCGTCAAGGGCGCGGGCATAGCCGGTGGCGGCCTGTTCAACAGCGTCTTCACCGGGCAGGGCAGGCTGGGCCTGGTGTGCGAGGGCAACCCGCTGGTCATCCCGGTCTCTCCGCAGTACCCGGTGTACGTCGACACGGACGCGGTGGTCGGCTGGACGGCCGGTCTGCAGACCTCCTTGCACCGTTCGCAGTCCATCGGCTCGATGCTGCGCGGCGGCTCGGGCGAGGCGGTCCAGCTGATGCTGCAGGGAGACGGCTGTGTGATCGTACGGCCGAGCGAGGCGACGCCACAGAAGGCCCAGCAGCACTGAGTTCCGCGCCGAGGGGGAGTTACCGGCGGGAACATATGCCGCCCTGAATTGGGGTCAGGCGTAGGGAACTTCCGGAATTCCCCCAACAGCGCGTGAACAAATAGGGGCGCACGCCGGTGAGTTGAGGATGCATTGAACACGCACCGGCGCACTTCTCGTACCTCTTGTGAAAGGTGAGAGCCAGGGGTTCAGCGAGGGATGACCATGGTCAAGGCGCATGTCTTCACACACGAGTTGGTTGCCGGAAGGTATCGGCTCGTCGACGTCGTCCACCGCGAGGCGAACCGGGTCTGCTGGTACGGCAAGGCCGCCGACGGCGCCGCCCAGCGTCCTTATCTGCTCACCCAGATCGACTTCCCGGCGGACCCTGACAACGATTCCGCGCTGCGCACCACCGCCCGCATCATCCGTATGTCCGAGACGATGGGACTGCTGTGCCCCGGCGCGGTGGCGACCGTCGTCGACGCCGTGGAAGAGAACGGCACCCTGTGGATCGTGACCGACTGGATCGACGGCACGCCGCTCGGCGAACTCCTCGCCCAGGAAGGCACGTTCAACTATGTGCGGGCGGCCCGCATCGGCCTGGAGCTGCTGGACGTGCTGGAGGCGGCGCACGGCCAGGGCATCACCCACGGCGAGCTCAGCCCCGGGCAGGTGTTCGTGCGGGACCGGGGTTCGGTCGTGGTCACGGGCTTCGGCCTGGCCGGCGCCACCCTGGCGCCCCGGCTGACCGCGCCGTCGTACGCCTCCCCCGAACAGGCCCGGGACGAGCGGATCGGGCCCGCGGCGGACCTCTGGGCGCTCGGCGCGATCCTGTACACCATGGTCGAGGGCCGCCCGCCGTTCCGGGACCGGGACCGGCCCGAGGCCACGCTGAAGGGCGTGGACCGCCTGCCGCTGCGCACGCCGGTGCACGCGGGCCCGCTCACCCAGACCGTGCTGGGCCTGCTGCGCAAGAACTCCCGGGAACGGCTGACCCGTCCGGTGGTCCGCGAGGCCCTCCAGCGGGTCCTGACCGAGGATCCGGACACGCTCGCGGAGAGCGCGCCCCGGCCCCGGCTGCGCGGCAACTACACCGCCGCCTGGCACGCGGCCCCGCCGTGGGGCAGGCGGGCCATGGCCGCCGGCACCGCCCTGGCCGTGGTCACCGTGGCGGTCGCCGCGCTCGCCGTCACCCACCGGCTGCCCGGCCTCGGCACCTCCTCGTCCGAGAGCGCGCCCCGGCCCTCCCCCTCCCTCTCCGTCCCTGAGAGCCGCACCGACGGCACGACCGCTCCCTCGCCTTCCGCGACCCCGTCCACGTCCCCGTCGGTGATCTCGCCCTCTCCCTCGGCATCGCCGTCGGCCTCGGCCCTGCCGCCGGCGTTCGTCCGCTACTCCGCGCCCGAGGGCTTCTCCATCGACCTCCCCAAGGGCTGGAAGCGGGTGGACACCCACCGCGTGGGCGACCTGTCGTACCGCGTGACCTTCGGCGCGAGCGGGGATCCGCGCACCCTGGCGATCACCTACAGCACCGTCCTGGGCCCCGACCCGGTCGCCGTGTGGCGCGACGACGTCGAGCCGGAGCTGCAGAAGGAGGTCGGCTACCAGCGGATCGGCGAGATCAAGGCGACGACCTACCAGGGCCACAAGGCCGCCGACATGGAGTGGCGCTCCACCGTCGACGGCACCCGGGTGCGCACCTTCGGGCGCGGCTTCCTGCTGGGCGGCGGCCGCGGGTTCTCGCTGCGGTGGACGACTCCGAACGCCGAGTGGGACACCTCCGCCAACCAGCAGGCGCTGGCGACCTTCCTGCGGACCTTCAGTCCGTCGTCAGGCTGACGGCCGCGGCGCCCGCAGCGCGCGCAGGGGCGGGTGGTGCAGCGGGGTGGTGTGCCAGTGGGCCGTGAACGTGTGGTCCGAAAGGGTGCACGTCACGGTCAGGCGGTGCGGTGTCTCCAGGAACACGATGTCCACGGCGAGGATGCCGGCGTCGCTCCAGCCGCCGCTGACCGCGGTGGGCAGCGGCCCGTCGGTGACGGTCCAGCCGTTCCCCAGGCGCAGGTCGAGGGGGTGGCCGTCCTCGGTGAGCCGCAGCTCCCAGCCGCCGTCGGCGGCGGTCACCGTGACCGAGCCCAGCTTCGGCTGCTCGGCGCAGACACCGCCGAGCGGGGTGAACGCGGCACCGGACCATTCCCCCGCACGCTCGGGCGGTGCCGGCTTCCCCGTGACCGGAGGCAGGGAGAGCCGGGCCAGGCGCTCCCGCAGGGCCGTGTCCTCGTGCTCCCTGCCGGACAGCGGCTCCGGTCCGAAGGCCGGCAGCAGGTGCTCCCAGACGAGATCGAGGACCTGCTGCATCCGCTCGGTCGCCGCGGTCGTCGCGATCACGGCGTCGTGCTCGGGCAGCACGAGGCAGAACTGCCCGTAGGCGCCGTCGCCGCGATATCCGTGCCGGGACATCCAGAACTGGAAGCCGTAGCCCTGCTGCCAGTCCGACAGCGCGCCCTCCGCCGTACCGTCGCCGTTGTCGATGTGCGGGCGCGTGGCTTCGGCCACCCAGCCCTCGGGCAGCAGCCGCTCGCCCTCCCACACCCCGTCCCGCAGATACAGCAGGCCGAGCCGGGCGATGGCGTCGGTGGTGGCGTGCAGCCCGCTGAAGCCCAGTTCCCGGCCGTTGCGGTCGTCCAGCCAGGCCACCTCACCGATGCCGAGCGGGTCCAGCAGACGCGGACGGAGGTACGCGGTCAGCGGCTGCCCCGTGACGCGCTGCACGATCGCCGCCAGTGTGTACGTCGCGGGCTGGTTGTAGGCGAACACGGTCCCGGGGTTGCGCTCGGGCGGCACCAGCAGGAAGCCCCGCACCACTTCGCCGGGGTCGATGGCGAACGCCCGCTCGAAGGTCTCGTCCTCGTGCCCACTGGCCATGGACGCCACGTGCCGCACCAGCATCGCTCGGCTGCGCGGGTCGGTGATGTCGGCCTCGAACTCCGGGAAGTAGGAGATGACGGGGTCGTCGAAGTTCAGCAGGCCCTCGCCGGCGGCGATCCCGGCGGCCGTCGCGGTGAAGCTCTTGCTGAGGGAGTACAGCAGGTGCGGGCGCTCGGGTGTGTACGGTGCCCACCAGCCGGCGGCCACCAGGCGGCCGTGCCGCAGGATCATCAGGCTGTGCGGCTCGATCTCGGGGTCGGCTTCGAGGGCGTCGAGGAAGGCGTGGACACCGGTCGCGTCGACGCCTTGGTCGGCAGGGGGACTGGACGGCAGCGGGCTGGGGCTCATGAGGGCATCCTGCCTGGTGGGCCGCGCCGGATCGAGAGGCCGTTTTCCGTCGCCGGTGCAGGGGACTCGGGCGTCATGGTACGAATCGGATACACGATGATGACCGAGCAGGCCGGCCCTCGTGAACTGGTCGACCACGTGGTGCGGGCCGAGCAGGCCGGTTACGACTTCTCGGTGACCTCGGACCACTACTTTCCGTGGCTGCGCTCGCAGGGGCACTCGCCGTACGCCTGGAGCGTCCTGGGCGCGGCGGCCCAGGCGACCTCGCGCATTCCGCTGATGACCTACGTGACCTGTCCGACCGTCCGCTACCACCCGGCGATCGTGGCGCAGAAGGCGGCGACGCTGCAGTTGCTGTCCGAGGGCCGCTTCCGGCTCGGGCTCGGCGCCGGCGAGAACCTCAACGAGCATGTGGTGGGCGGCGGCTGGCCGTCGGTCGACGTGCGCCACGAGATGCTGGAGGAGGCCGTCGAGATCATCCGGGCGCTGTTCGAGGGCGGCCATGTCAACCACCGCGGCACGCACTTCGACGTGGAGTCGGCCCGGCTGTGGGATCTGCCGGACGAGCCGCCGCCGATCGGTATCGCCGTCTCCGGCGAGCAGTCCTGCGCGCTGGCGGGCCGCCTCGCCGACCTGGTGATCGCCACCGAACCCAAGGCCGGGCTGCTGGAGTCGTTCGACCGGCACGGCGGCGAGGGCAAACCGCGGGTGGGTCAGCTGCCCGTCTGCTACGACCCCGACCGGGACACCGCGATCAAGCGCGCGCACTCCCAGTTCCGCTGGTTCGGCAGCGGCTGGAAGGTCAACTCCGAGCTCCCGCACCCGGACGCGTTCGAGGCCGCGACGCAGTTCGTGACTCCGGACGACGTCGCCGAGTCGATCCCGTGCGGGGACGACCCGGAGGACTTCGTCGAGGCCGTACGGCCGTATGCCGAGGCCGGGTTCGGGGAGATCGCGCTGGTGCAGATCGGCGGCGAGTCGCAGCCGGCCTATCTGGACTGGGCGGAGAAGACACTGCTGCCCGCGCTGCGGGACGCGTTCGGCTGACGCGGCGCGCGCCACCACCGACGCCTCACAAAGCGACGTCAACGGGTGCATATAGGCTGCCGGTCTGCACTTCCGCAGTCCGACCAGCTTTGCACAGGAGAGTCATCGGTGACACTGGCGATCGACCCTGCCGAGACGTCCGAGCCGTCCCCCGCGCCCCTGTCCGACCTCGTGGCGCGGGACGCGCGCGAGTTCGGAGTCTATGCGCGGACCGGTGGATGGGCCTTCGGCCTGATGGTGGCGCGCAGCGTACGGCCCGGCGGTCAGGGCGCGGAGGAGACGGCGAAGGTGTCCGCGAAGGAGTTCGCGGAACTGGCGGGCTGCTCCCCGGAGCGCGTGATGCGCTACTACAAGGCCTGGGACCGGGCCGCCGACGACGGCATGGTGCCGCACTTCGAGGCGCTCGCGCCGGGCCAGGAGGTGGAACTGCCGGACGCCGACGTGTGGCTGAGCTACTACGTCTCCCGTAACAGCGCCACCTCCGAGCGCGGCACCGCCATCGCCGAGGCCGCCGAGGCCGAGGGCATCCGGCCCACCAAGGCGCTGGAGGTCGCCGAGAACCCCACCGCCCTGCGCGCCGCGATCCTCGCCGACCCCTCCACCGCCCGGGCGGCCCGGCAGGCACTGCTCGACCGGGTGCGCGAAGACCCGGAGCTGCAGGCCGAGTTGGCGCGGGACGTGGTCCGCACGGACGATCTGAAGAAGGCCGTCGCCAGCGAGAGCAGGTCGGCCGACCGGATCGGTTACGTGCGCCAGATCGCCGAGTCCGGCCAGGTCAGGACGCCCGCCGGGCAGACCATCGACGCCCCGGCCGACCTGCGCCAGGAGGCTGAGCGGCATCTGTCGCTCATCGACGAGCTGGAGGACGACGAGGACACCGGCGACTGGGCCACCGAGGCCTACGACACCCTGAAGTCCCTGGTCGCCGAGGCCGTGGAGGCCGATCCCGAACTGCGCGTCCAGGAACGGCGCACGAAGTTCTACAGCAGCCTGCAGAAGGCCACGAAGGCCTTCGAGGAGCTCACCTTCGACGACGTCCAGGACTTCGTCGAGGACGACATGGTCCAGCGCCTGGAGGAGCTCCAGCAGGCCATCACCGGCTGCCTGACGGCGCTGCGCGGCGCGAAGGGCTGAGCGGTCCCACTACCCGGTCGGCGCTGAGTAGCCGTACTCATGCCGCCGCCCGCCCGCTCGGCCAGCATGGGGGCTCCTGACCAAGAGGAGCCCCCATGACCGCTGTTGTGCACTCCGCCCTCCCCCGCCGGCCTCTGCCCGCCGTGGCCGCCGCCGTCGTGGTCGTGGGCATGGCCCTTTCGGCCTGGGGCGCGCGGGAGCGCGGGACCTGGTTCCTGGAGACGGTGTGGGTGCTCGTCGGGCTGCCGCTCGTCGTGCTCGCCTGGCGGCGCTTCCCGCTGACGAACCTGCTGTGCTGTCTGCTGGCCGCGCACGCCCTGGTCCTCGCGGTGGGCGGCCACTACACGTACGCGCAGGTGCCGCTCGGCGACTGGGTACGGGACACCTTCGGGCTGGCCCGCAATCCGTACGACCGCTTCGGGCACCTCATGCAGGGCTTCGTCCCGGCGGTGCTGGTACGAGAGCTGCTCTGCCGCACCTCCCCGCTGCGGGGCAGCCGCTGGCTGGCGCCGCTGACCGTGTGCGCGTGCCTCGCCTTCAGTGCCGTCTTCGAGATGCTGGAGTGGCTGGCCGCGGTGGTCGGCGGGCATTCCGCGGACGCCTTCCTGGCCACCCAGGGCGATGTGTGGGACACCCAGTGGGACATGTTCTGCGCGCTGATCGGCGCCACCGTCTCGGTGCTGGTCCTCTCGCGCCTTCACGACCGGCAGCTCGACGCGCTCGCCCTCACTTCGTCGTATGACGGCGCCGGGTCCACATCGGGACCACGAACCAGCACAGGGCGTACCACGCGACCACTCCGGTGACGATCCACGGCACAGCCTCGTTGTGGGTGGCCACCCGCAGGATCAGCAGCAGGGAGGAGGTCATCGTGGCCAGCAGCAGGAGCAGGCCGACGAAGGTCATCCGGGAGGCCCACTCGACGGCCTCGGCCTTGACCCGCTGTCCGGAGACCAGGCGGTGCAGGGAGACCGGCCCGATCAGCGCCCCGGTCGCGGCGGCGCCCAGCACCACGGTCACGATGTAGATGGTCTTGTCGGTCTCCTCCAGCGAGGCGTACTTCTGCTGGAACACGACGGTCAGCAGGAATCCGAACAGGATCTGCACCCCGGTCTGGGCGACCCTGACCTCCTGGATCAGCTCACCCCACTTGCGGTCGGCCCTCTCCTCGTCGGTCTCGTGCCGCCCCCACTCGTTGACACCTGGCTCGTTCTCCATGGCCGGCACTGTTCCTCCCGGCGTGTGTTCGCCCCGGACACCGTCGTCTTCCGTGTTCCCGCAAAGTGCGCGATTGATCGTCGCCGGGACGAACCGCCGCTGTTTGGGCGATCACGGGACGGTTACACGGAGGCCATGGTGTACGACGACCAGCGGAGGGATCCGACGCCCATGTCCGGTACCGAGCTCACGGTCACCCTCAGCGGAGCCACCGCCGCTGACGCGCGTGCGGTCGTGCGGGTCCTGGAGCCCGCCTTCGGGCAGGCGAAGGAGGAACCACCCGCGGACGAGGACGTCACGGTCCACACGGCGCGGTTCGAACACGATCCCGCGGACCGGCCGACCGAGCCCGCGACGGGCGGCTCGGGCCATCTGTCCGGGGCGGTGACGGTGACCGTGCAGGGCGCCCCGGATGCGGTGGCGCTGGCGCGCGAGTCGCTCACCCACGCCTTCACGGCCCAGGACCAGGGCTCGGTCTCCGGCGACCAGGAGCAGGAGTGGCAGCTGCTCCTGGAGCCCTGACCGGTTCCCCGGGCTCTACCAGCGGGCCTCGACCCGGTCCTTGATCCGGCGGTCGTAGAGGTCGCGGATCGCGCCGAGCGTCTGCTCGGGCAGCTCCGGCAGCTTCGCCGCGGCCGCGTTGGCGCGGGCCTGCTCGGGCGAGCGGGCGCCGGGGATGACGGTGGTGACGCCCGGCTGCTGGACGATCCAGCGCAGGGCGAGCTGGGCCGGGGTGTACCCCTCGGGCACCAGGGCGGAGAACTCGGCGGCCGCCTCGACGCCGGTCGTGTAGTCGACGCCGGAGAAGGTCTCGCCGACGTCGAAGGACTCGCCGTGCCGGTTGTAGGTGCGGTGGTCGTTGGCGGGGAAGACGGTGTCCTTGGTGTACTTGCCCGACAGAAGCCCGGAGGCCAGCGGGACGCGGGCGATGATGCCGACGCCGGCCTCCCGCGCGGCCGGCAGCACCTCGCGCAGCGGCTTCATGCGGAACGGGTTGAGGATGATCTGCACGCTCGCCACACCCGGCCGGGCGATCGCGGTCAGCGCCTCGGCGCAGGTCTCCACGCTCACCCCGTACGCGGCGATCCGCTCCTCCTCGACCAGGGTGTCGAGGGCGTCGAAGACCTCGTCGGTGGAGTAGACGGGCGTGGGCGGGCAGTGCAGCTGGACCAGGTCGATGCGGTCGACGCCCAGGTTGCGCCGCGAACGGTCGTTCCAGGCGCGGAAGTTGTCGAGGACGTAGTTCTCCGGGAGCTGCTCGACCCGACGGCCCATCTTGGTGGCGACCAGCACATGCAGGTCCGGCCGGCCGGCGAGGAAGGCGGCGATGGTCTGCTCGCTGCGCCCGTCGCCGTAGACGTCGGCGGTGTCGAAGAAGGTCACCCCCGATTCGGCCGCCGCCTCCAGCACCGCGAGGGCTTCCTTGTCGTCGACGTCTCCCCAGTCGGCGCCCAGCTGCCAGGTCCCGAGGCCGACGACGGATGCGTGCTGATTCGACCTACCGAAAGTGCGCTCGTCCATGCCGTCAGTCTGTCATCCGTGACACCGGTGCGCGGAACGGGCCGCTCCGGTGCAGCATGTGGAGATCATTCACTCACACGGGTGACACGCAGCGACAGCGGGTCGACTCGTGTCAACCGCCGCCTAGCGTGGCCCCGTGACAGATCGTTCAGTGAGCAACCACCCGTCCGACGTCGCCGACGACCCGTCCTGGAGCCGCCGCGGCTTTCTGCTGTCGGCCGCCGCGCTGGCCGCCGTTCCCGTCCTGATCGCGGCCGATCCCGCGGTCGCGGCCGAGGAGCTGCCGGACTTCCCCGAGGACGTCGACCTGTACCGCTCGGCGTACCGCAACTGGGTCGGCGAGATCACCGCCGACGGACTGTGGGCCTGCGCGCCGACCGGCCCCGAGCAGGTGCCGGAGGTCGTCAACTGGGCCTGGCGGCACGGCTGGACGGTCCGCGCCCGGGGTTCCGCGCACGGCTGGTCACCGCTGACGATCACCGCGGGGACCCCCTCGGACGCGAAGGTCCTCCTCCTCGACACCGCCCCGCATCTGACCGGCCTGTCCCTCGACTCCCCCACCGCCGTCCGGGCCGGCACCGGAGTCACCCTGGAGGCCCTGCTCACCTACCTCGAACACCGGGGGCTCGGTGTCACCGCCGCCCCCGCTCCCGGCGACCTCACGCTCGGCGGCGCCCTGGCCGTCGACGCGCACGGTACGGCCGTACCGGCGCAGGGCGAGAGCCCGCTGCCGGGGCACACGTACGGCTCGCTCAGCAATCTGGTGCTGTCGCTGACGGCGGTCGTGTGGGACGAGGGCGCGGGAGCGTACGGCTTGCGCACATACCACCGCGACGAGGCGGATTGCGCCGCCCTGCTCACGCATCTCGGCCGCTCTCTGGTGACCGAGGTCGTGCTGCGGGTGGGTGCCAATGTGAACCTGCGGTGCCTGAGCCGTACGGACATCCCCGCCGCGGAACTGTTCGCGGCGCCCGGGTCCGACGGACGTACGCTCGCGAGCTTCCTCGAGCGGGCGGGGCGGGTGGAGGCGATCTGGTTCGCCTTCACGGAGTTCCCCTGGTTCAAGGTGTGGAGCGTGGCACCGACCCGGCCGCTGACCTCGCGGCACGTGACATCGCCGTACAACTACCCCTTCTCCGACAACGTCCCGACCGTGGTCGGCGACCTCGTGGGGCGCATGACCGCGGACGCGGCCTGGTATCTGGCCCCGGAGCTGGGCACCGCGCAGTACACCGTGGCCGCTGCCGGACTCACGGCGACGCTGTCGGCCGACATCTGGGGGCCGTCGAAGAACACGCTGCTCTACATCCGGCCCACGACCCTACGGGTGACCGCCAACGGGTACGCGGTGCTCACCACCCGGGACCAAGTGCAGCGCGTGGTCAGCGAGTTCACCTCCTACTACCGCGAGCGGCTGACCGCTTACGCTGCCGCGGGCCGCTTCCCCGTCAACGGCTCGGTGGAGATCCGGATCACCGGCCTGGACGACCCTGCTGACGCCGAACTCGTCGGCGCCCGGGCCCCGTTGCTGTCAGCGCTGCGGCAGAGCGCCGCTCATCCGGAGTGGGACACGGCCGTATGGCTGGACGTGCTGACGCTACCCGGCACGCCGTACGCGGAGGCGTTCCTGCGGGAGTTGGAGCGGTTCCTGCTGCGCACCTACGACGGGGAGCACGCGCTGACCCGGGTGGAGTGGTCCAAGGGCTGGGCCTACACGGACGAGGCCGTCTGGAGCGACGCGGAGGTACTGGACACGGCCGTGCCCGCCTCGTTCGGCGAGTCCGTATGGGGTCAGGCGGCCGGGATCCTCGACCGGCTCGACCCGCACCGCGTCTTCGGCAACCCCTTCCTCGACCGGCTGCTGCGTTAACCGGTTGCCCCCGGCGGGCGCCACTGCGAGGCTGCCGATCATGCCTGCCTTCACCTCGCCCGACGGGACCCAACTCGCCTACCACGTCCGCGGGGAGGGGCCGCCGCTGATCTGTCTGCCGGGCGGCCCGATGCAGGCGTCCGCCTATCTGGGCGACCTCGGCGGCCTGTCCGCGCACCGCCGACTGGTGCTGCTGGACTTCCGCGGCACCGGTGAGTCGGCCGTGCCCGAGGACCCGGCCACCTACCGCTGCGACCGTCTGGTCGACGACGTGGAGGCCCTGCGCGAGCACCTCGGCCTCGACACCGTGGACCTCCTCGGCCACTCCGCCGGCACCAACCCGGCCCTGCTGTACGCCACCCGGCACCCGGACCACGTCGCCAGGCTGGTGCTGGTGACGCCCAGCATGTCGGCCGTCGGCATCACGGTCCCGCCGGAGATCCGGCGCCGCACCGCCCAGCTCAGGCAGGACGAGCCGTGGTTCCCGGTCGCCTTCGCCGCCCTGCGGGACATCACGTCCGGACGCGCGTCGGCCGACAGCTGGGACGCCATCGCGCCCTTCCTGTACGGCCGTTGGGACGAGACGGCACGCGCCCACCACGCTGCCGGGGCCGCCCAGAAGAACCAACAGGCGGCGTCCGTCTTCGCCGCGGACGGCGCCTTCGACCCGGACGCCACGCGCACTGCCCTCGCCGGGTGCACCGCACCGACGCTCGTCCTGGCCGGGCAGGTCGACCTCAACTCGCCCTCCCCCGCCGTCTCCGAGCTCGCCGGCCTCTTCCCGAAGGCCGAGTTCGTCGAGGTGTCCGGCGCCGGGCACTTCCCGTGGCTCGACGATCCGCAGGCGTTCACGGCCGCGACGGCGGGGTTCCTGGCGTGAGGTGCTGCTGTACCACGGGGGCGTACCGGGCGACCACGTCGTCCAGGTCCGCCGCCCGGACGTGGGTGCCACGGGCGATGCCGTAGATCACGCCGAGGCCGAGCAGGGCGGCGACGGCGAGTTCGGCGCGCAGGCCCGCGTCGCGGCCGGTGAGGCGGACGGTGAGGCGCTCGGTGACCTGGGTGCGGAAGTTGGCGCGCAGGATGTCGCCCTGTTCGCCGTGCAGGGGCGCGAAGACGATCCGCAGCAGCGGGTCGGCGCCCTGCCGGGACTGGCCGAACAGGACCAGCCGGACCATGTGCCGGCCCAGGTCCTCCAGCGGGGCGTCCAGCAGGGCGTCCGCGTCGGCCTCGAAGGACATCACCCGGGCGAACAGGGCATCCTTGTTGCCGAAGTACTTCAGGATCAACGGCGGGCTGACACCGGCGCGTTCGGCGACCGCCTTCAGCGTGATGTCGGCGTGGGCGTGCCGGGCCAGCAGATGGCGGGCGGCCTTGAGGATGGCCGCCTTGGTGGCCTCGGCGTCGCGGCGGGCGGGAGCGGAGGCGGTGGGGGGAGTGCTCACGGCACTCATGCTCCCTCCAGTGCCTCGTCCCGTGAGCCCCGGGTGCGGCCGCGGGCCCGGCGTGTCCCGCCGTCGGCGGAGTCGCCCGGGATGGTCAGCGCCGTCGCGGCGGCGGCCAGCGCGATCGCGCCCGCCATCGCGAACGCCATCAGATAGCCGTGCAGAGTCGGCACCGGCAGCCCGCCGACCGGGCTGGTGTGGTGCACCAGGACGGCGGCGACCGCGGCGCTGGAGGTGGCCTGGCCGATGGTGCGCATCAGGACGTTGACGCCGTTGGCGGAGGCGGTCTGCTCGGCCGGGACGGCGCGCAGGATCAGGGTGGGCAGGGCCGAGTAGGCGAGGGTGGTGCCGATGGACACGACCGTCGCGCCCAGGATGATCATCCACAGGTCGCGGCTGTCGGCGATGCGCACCACATAGCCGCAGGCGATGACCGCCGCTCCGAGCGCGAGCGTGATCCGCGGGCCGCGCGCCGCGGAGATACGGGCCGAGACGGGCGAGAACAGCAGCATGGTGACACCGCCGGGCAGCAGGCACAGACCGGTCTGCACGATCGAGAGCCCGAGGCCGTATCCGGTGGCCTTGGGCGCCTGGACCAGCTGGGCGGTCACCAGGGAGTTGGCGTAGAAGGCGAATCCGGTGAACAGGGCCGCCACATGGGACAGACCCACCCGGGGCCGGGAGACCAGCCGCAGGTCGACCAGCGGCCGTTCGGCGCGCAACTGCTGCCACCACCACAGCGCCATGACGACGACGGAGCCGGCGAACAGGCCCACGACCCGTGCGCTCCCCCAGCCCCACTCACCGCCCTGGGAGACCCCGAGCAGCAGACACACCAGCCCCGCCGCCAGACCCAGGGCGCCCGTCACGTCGAACCGGCCCGGCTCGCGCACCGGCGACTCCCTGACCGCCCACCACACCGCCGTCACGCCGAGCGCGCCCAGGGCACTGGTCAGCCAGAACATGGTGTGCCAGTCGGCGTACTGCACGACCAGCGCGGCCAGCGGCAGGCCCAGGGCGGCGCCGATGCCGACGGTGGAGCTCATCAGGGCCACCGCGGAGCCCCGGCGCTCGGGGGGAAGTTCGTCGCGCAGGATGCTGATCGACAGCGGCACGACGGAGGCGGCGGCGCCTTGCAGGGCACGGGCCGTGATCAGCACGGCGATGTCGGAGGACAGGGCGCACATCACCGAGCCGACCGTCATCAGGCCGAGCGCCGCCGTCAGCACCCTGCGCTTGCCGTACATGTCGCCGGCGCGGCCGAGGACCGGGGTGAGAACGGCTCCGGCCAGCAGGGTGGCCGTGACCGTCCAGGAGACCGCGCCCACCGAGGAGTGGGTGAGGCGGGGAAGGTCCGGCAGCAGCGGTACGACCACCGTCTGCATGACGGCCATGAGGATGCCGCCGAACGCCAGCACCGGGATCGTGAGCCGGTCCCGCAGGGCCCTCGCCGTGGAGGGCTCGGCTATCGGTACTGGCTGGCCCATGGGTACTCCAGTGTGTGGCTGCGGAAAAGAAAGGGTGAATGGCAATTCACCATAGCCGGTGAATAGCCATTCACCCAAGGCTTTTCCGCATGCGGCCGCTGCGGCGCCGCTACTTCCGGGAGGACAGCGCCCGCGCGTGGACGGTCCGGGCGACCTTCGGCCCGAGCCAGCGCTTGAAGCGGCGCAGCGCCTCCAGCTGTCCGGCCGCCCTGTCGAGGCGGTAGTAGAGCTGAGGCGGGACGTACGGCAGCAGGGGCGAGTGACGCTGGCCGAGCAGGGCGAACATCTGCTGCGGGGGCAGGCCGATGTAGCGCGGCAGGTTCTCGTACCACTGGGCGCTGTAGCGTGCCGCGCTCTGGATGGAGAGCAGCTGCGCCTTCCGCTCGTGTTCGTAGTGGGCGAGGGCCCGCGGGAGCTCGGTGTGCGTGCGCAGGGCGCCGGCCAGGGCGATGGCGTCCTCCAGGGCGAGGGTGGTGCCGGCGCCGATCGAGTAGTGGGTGGTGTGGGCGGCGTCCCCCATGAGGACGAGGTTGCCGCGGGACCAGGTGCGGTTGGTGAGGGTGCGGAAGGTCAGCCACTGGGCGCTGCCGTCGGCCGAGGAGCGGCCGATGAGGGGGTGACCGTCCAGGACGTCGGCGAAGAGCTTCTCCAGCAGCGCGAGCCCGTCGGCCTCGCCCGCGGTGTCGAGGCCGAGGCCGCTGAAGGTCTCGGGGGCGCACTCGACGACGCAGGTGCTGCGCTCGGGGCTGAAGCCGTAGCCGTAGCACCAGATCCAGCCGTGGTCGGTCTCGACGAAGGCGAAGGTGAAGGAGTCGAAGACCTTGGTGGTGCCGAGCCAGATGTAGTGGTTGCGGCCGGCCCTGATCTCGGTGCCGAAGTCGTCGGCGTGCCGGGTGCGCAGGGCGCTGTGGACGCCGTCAGCGGCGACGACCAGGTCGGCGACGGGCAGGTTGGTGTCGGTGATCTCGTGCTCGAACTCCAGCCGGACGCCGAGGGAGCGGGCACGCGCGGAGAGGATCTCCAGCAGCCGGTGGCGTCCGATGCCGAAGCCCTCGTCGCCGGGGTGCCGGGTCTCCGCGTCGCGTACGCGGGCCACGCCCTCGTTCCAGCTCACGGAGTGCTGCTCCAGGGCGCGGGCCGATTCCGGGTCGTGTTCGTGGAGCTTGTCGAGCAGTCCGCGCCAGTAGGTCACTCCCCAGCCATAGGTGGAGCCCTCCGGATTGCGCTCGTGGACGGTGATGTCGTGGGACGGGTCCTGCCGCTTGAGCAGGATCGAGAGATACAGGCCGGCGGGCCCGCCGCCGACGCAGGCGACCTTCACGCGCACCCCTAGGAATTACTCAAAGTTGCTACTTGTGACGCACGGTAGCAGTGTGTCGATGGGCAGCTGTACAACGGAGGTTCGCCGCGCAGGTCACGGGTACCCGGCCCGCACGCAACCGTCTGAGAACGAAGGAGGGGTTCATCCGTGTCGCAGGTCGAGGAATCCATCGAGGTCGGCGTCCCGGTGCACACCGCCTACAACCAGTGGACGCAGTTCGAGACGTTCCCGGAGTTCATGAACGGCGTGGAGCGCATCGAGCAGCGCACCGACACGCTCACCCACTGGGTGACCAGTGTGAACGGGGTTCACCGGGAGTTCGACGCGGAGATCACCGAACAGATCCCGGACGAGCGGGTCGCCTGGACCACGATCTCCGGGGAGGCCAAGCAGGCCGGGGTGGTGACCTTCCACCGCCTCGATGACACGCACACCAAGGTCATGCTGCAGATGGAGTTCCAGCCCGAGAGCGTCACCGAGAAAGTCGGCGACAAGCTCGGGTTCGTGAAGCGGCAGACCAAGGGCGACCTCGAGCGCTTCAAGCAGTTCATCGAGGAGCGCGGCCGGGAGACCGGCGAGTGGCGCGGCGCGGTCGTCTGACCGCGTCGGCTAACCGGCTTCCGCCGTACGGCACTCGGGGTGCCCCCAGCCCTGCGCGTTCTTGGTGATCGGCTCCCCGGCCGCGTAGGACCGGCCGCACAGGCAACGGCCGGGGAACTTCGCCTTGATCGTGCGGGACGACGAGCCGCCGCCCAGCCGGGCCCCACCGGGCTTCCGGCGCGGGGCGGCGGCCTTTTTCGGGGTGTCCGGCGAGGGCGGCGGCTCCGGTGAGCCGAGTGCGCTGCCCGCCGGCTCCTGGACGGTCGCCGCCTGACTCGCGGCCCGGTCGGCGAAGTCGTTGAGCGGGTCGCCGTCGACCTGGTGGGCCGGCACGTAACGGAAGTCGACCGAGCGGCCCTGGAGCAGCTCGTCGATGCGCACCACCAGGTCCTGGTTGGCGACCGGTTTGCCGGCCGCCGTCTTCCATCCGTTGCGCTTCCAGCCGGGCAGCCAGGTGGTGACCGCCTTCATGGCGTACTGCGAGTCCATCCGGACCTCGAGCGGCACACCCGGGTCGGTCGACGTCAACAGGCGTTCCAGCGCGGTGAGTTCCGCGACGTTGTTGGTGGCCCGGCCCAGCGGTCCGGCCTCCCAGCGGTCCGGGACCTCGGAGTCGTCGGAGACCACCCACGCCCAGCCCGCAGGTCCCGGGTTTCCCTTCGAGGCCCCGTCGCAGGCGGCCACCACACGTTCACGCATGGGCTCGATCATGCCACGGCGGACGGGGCCTTCCGGCACCCTCTAGGAGACCTCCTCGGTCCGGGGCATCTCGCCCGCGGTGCGCGTGATGTCGATCACCGAGAAGCTCGCCCCCTGCGGGTCACTGAGTGCCGCGAACCTGCCGTAAGGGCTGTCCATGGGCCCGAAGCGCAGGACTCCGCCGAGCTTGGTCGCCTTGGCGACGGCGTCGTCGCAGTCGGGGACGACGAAGTAGAGGTTGACGTAGGAGGGAATCTCCGGCGGGAACTCGTCGCCCATCCTCATCCGGCCCAGGACCGTGTTGTCGCCGAGTTTGAACATGCGGAAGTCGACCGCGTCGTCGACGATCTGCTGGGCCGTGTACGGGAAGACGGCGCTGAAGAAGGCGTCCGTCCGCTCCGGGTCCCGGGTGAAGACCTCGGCCCAGCCGTAGGCGCCCGGCACCGCGGTCGCCTCGAAGCCCTCGTGGGTGCCGCCCTGCCAGAGACCGAAGACCGCCCCGCTGGGCTCACGGGCGATGCACATGGTGCCGAACTCGCCGACCTGCATCGGCTCCATCAGCACCTCGCCGCCGTTCTCCCGGATCCTGGCGGCCGTCGCGGCGGCGTCCGCGGAGGCGAAGTGCAAGCACCACTGCGACTGGCCTTCCTGGCCGGGCATCGGCGGTACGACGGCTGCGACCGCCTTGCCGTCCGCGTAGGCCTGGGTGTAGTTGCCATACTCCGACGACGCCTCGCCGAAGGTCCAGCCGAGGACATCTCCGTAGAAGCTCTTGGCTCCTTCGACGTCACCGAACATCGCGTCGGCCCAGCAGGGGGTTCCCTCAGGTTGTACGGCCATGACTGCGGCCCTTTCCCGAATATGCGGATGGTCCGTTTCCTCACGCTAGCCATCCGCCGGTCGAAGCGCGCGCCGAACGCCGGAGTCCGTTCCAGACTGGTCGGGGAGGCTTCCGGCGGGCTGTCGAGGTGACGGACGGGGTGCGGGATGACGGACGGGACGATGCGCGCGTGGTCGGTGGTGACCCCGGGGCCGGTCGAGGAGGAGGGGGTTCTCCGGTTTGTCGAGAAACCGGTTCCGAAGCCCGCCGACGACGAACTGCTCGTGCATGTGCGCGCGTGCGGGGTGTGCCGCACCGATCTGCATGTCGCCGAGGGCGATCTGCCCGTGCACCGGGCCGGGGTGACTCCGGGGCACGAGGTGGTGGGCGTCGTCGCCGGGGTCGGAGCGGCGGTCGAGGGCTTCGCCGCCGGTGACCGGGTCGGCGTGGCCTGGCTGCGGCGTACGGACGGCACCTGCGCCTACTGCGGGCGCGGCGCCGAGAACCTCTGTCCCGCCTCGCGCTACACCGGCTGGGACGCCGACGGCGGATACGCGGAGTACACGACCGTGCCCGCCTCCTTCGCCTACCGGCTGCCCGGCGCCCTCGACGACGTGGCGCTCGCGCCGCTGCTGTGCGCGGGGATCATCGGCTACCGCGCGCTGCGCCGGGCCGCGCTGCCGCCGGGCGGACGGCTCGGACTCTACGGCTTCGGGGGCAGCGCCCATCTGTGCGCGCAACTGGCCCTGGCCGAGGGCGCCACCGTGCACGTCCTGACCCGTGGGAGCACGGCACAGCGGCTGGCACTGGAACTCGGCGCCGCCTCCGCGCGTGACGCGTACGCGATGCCGCCCGAGCCGCTGGACAGCGCGATCCTGTTCGCCCCGGTCGGCGACCTGGTCCCCGTCGCGCTGCGGGCCCTGGACCGCGGCGGCACCCTCTCCGTCGCGGGCATCCACCTCAGCGACACCCCGCCGCTGCAGTACGAGACCGACCTCTTCTACGAGAAGCAGATGCGCAGCGTCACCTCCAACACCCGTGATGACGGCCGGGAGTTCCTCGCCCTGGCCGCCCGGCACGGCGTGCGCGCCACCACCCACACGTATCCCCTGACGCGAGCCGACCAGGCCCTGCGGGACCTGAAGGCGGGGCGGTTCGACGGAGCCGCGGTCGTGGTGAACGACCTCGCCTGAGCGCCCTCCCCGGGAGGGGCCGCACGGCTCACACGCCCGGCGCGCGATCACCTGCGACGAACCCGCGCGGGACAGGAAGCGGTATGTGCCCCTCCGCTCCGGGAAAACGCCCCCCGCACGCCGTACCGAGACCGCCGCCATCCCTGTTGGCTTGTACACGCGGTGCGTTCCTGTCAGCCACCGCTCTCTCGTCCTTCTCAACGACCACTCCGCACACCCCTGTTCAGGGAGGGAATGTGTCCGTCCCCGAAAGCGCCATCGACAACCCCGCCCCCGACGATCCCGGCGAACCGCAGCTCACCAGCCTCAGCACCCAGGCGGCGCGCCGGCTCACCACGACCACCAAGTCCGAACCGCAGATGCAGGCCATCAGCTCGCGCTGGCTGCTGAAGGCGCTGCCGTGGGTGGACGTCCGGGGCGGCACCTACCGGGTCAACCGGCGCCTGCAGCTGAAGATCGGGCGCGGCCGGGTGCAGTTCGAGCAGAACGGCGCCAACGACATCAAGGTCATCCCCGAGACGCTCACCGAACTGCCGGTGCTGCGCGGCTACTCCGACATCGATGTCCTCAAGGAGGTCGCCACCCGCTTCCGGGTCCGCGAAGTACGCGCCGGACAGGTCCTGTTCGAGGCCGGCCAGCCGGTCACCGAGGCCTATCTGGTGGTGCACGGCAGGTTCACCCGGTACACGGCCGGCAAGTACGGCGAGGAGGAGATCACCGGAGTCGTCACCGACGGCGACCAGATGGGCGACGAGGCCATCGGCCAGTCGGACCCGCTGTGGCTGAGCTCGGTGCGCGCGGAGACGGCGGGCGTGCTGCTGGCGCTGCCCTGGGACGTCGTCACCGAGCTCACCGACCGGGTGCCCTCGCTGGCCGCCCACCTCCAGGCGTTCGCCGAGCGGCAGAAGCTGCCGATGAACCGCAAGGGCGAGGCCGATGTCCCCATTCAGGCGGGCCACGTGGGCGAACCGACGCTGCCCGGCGGGTTCGTCAACTACGACCTCGCCCCGCGCGAGTACGAACTGTCGCTCACCCAGACCGTGCTGCGGGTGCACACCCGGGTCGCCGACCTCTACAACGACCCGATGAACCAGACCGAGCAGCAACTGCGCCTGACCATCGAGGAGATCCGCGAGCGCCAGGAGTGGGAGCTGGTCAACAACCGGGAGTTCGGGCTGTTGCACAACGTCGACTACGGACAGCGCGTCAGCACCTTCACCGGGCCGCCGACACCGGACGACATGGACGAGCTGCTGGCCATGCGGCGCAAGACCAAGGTGTTCCTCGCCCATCCCAAGGCGATCGCCGCCTTCTTCCGCCAGTGCAACCGCCGCGGACTGGTACCGGGCACGGCGACCGTCGAGGGGCACGAGATCCCCGCCTGGCGCGGGGTGCCGATCCTCCCCTGCAACAAGATCCCGGTCAGCGACCGGCACACCAGCAGCATCATCGCGCTGCGCACCGGCGAGTCCGACCAGGGCGTGATCGGCCTGTTCCAGACCGGCATCCCGGAGGAGTACCAGCCGGGCCTGAACGTGCGGTTCATGGGGATCGACGCGGCCGCGATCATCAGCTACCTGGTCACCGCCTACTACTCGCTCGCCATCCTCGTGCCGGACGCGGCGGGGATCCTGGAGAACGTACAGATCGGCCGGACGGCCGACTGAGGGTGGAGCACGCGATGAGCACCCCCACGTCCGTCCCGTCCCTGCCGGGGCCGCCGAACCTGGCCCGCACCGTGCGCACCCGGCGCGGCGGCGCGATCCCCGGGCTCAAGTACCGGCCGGTCGCCCCCGCCGACCCCGAGAAGGCCGCGGAGATCGACCGCAGACTGGAGGCCTGGGCCCGCGGCCTGGAGCTGTTCCCGGCCGCCTGGAAGGGGGACTTCTCCGGGTTCCAGTTCGGCCGGGCCGTCGTGCTCCAGCATCCTCAGGCGGCCGACCTGGACCGGCTGACCGTGGCCGGGCAGCTGCTGCTCGCCGAGAACCTCGTCGACAGCTGCTACTGCGAGGAGGACGAGGGCCGCGGCGGAGCGCGCCGCGGACTCGGCGGGCCGCTGATCCTGGCCCAGTCGGCGATCGACCCGTACCACGGCACTCCGGCCCTGGAGGCCGAGTGGCGCGAGGGAGTCCAGGCCGACGGCCCGCTGCGTTCGTACCACTGGGCCATGAAGGACTTCGCCGCCTTCGCCACTCCCAGCCAGAGCGACCGCTTCGTCCACGACATCGCCCGCCTCCACCTCGGCTACCTCGCGGAGGCCGCCTGGATGGAGACCCGGTACGTGCCGCGGGTCTGGGAGTACCTGGTGATGCGGCAGTTCAACAACTTCCGCCCCTGTCTGTCCATCGTCGACGCGGTGGACGGCTACGAACTGCCGGAATCCGTCTACGCCCGTCCGGAGATCCAGCGGATCACCGCGCTCGCCTGCAACGCCACGACGATCGTCAACGACCTGTACTCCTTCACCAAGGAACTGGCCAGCGACCCCGACCACCTCAACCTGCCGCAGGTCGTCGCCGCCAACGAGCGGTGCGGGCTGAAGGCCGCCTATCTCAGGGCCGTCGACATCCACAACGAGATCATGACCGCGTTCGAGGACGAGTCAACCGCCCTGTCCGCCACCTCGCCGCTCGTGGAGCGCTACGCCCGGAGCCTGTCCGACTGGGTGGGCGGCAACCACGAGTGGCACGCGACCAACACCCACCGCTACCACCTTCCCGACTACTGGTAGGCGCCACCCCCCCATGAACCATCAGCAACACCACGAGGAGTCACCGTTGACCATCGCCCCCGCCGACACCAGGAACGTCCCGCTGCCGACCCAGTCCACGTACCAGAACCGCGTGGCGGACTACTGGAACGCCGAGGAGAACCCGGTCAACCTCGAACTCGGCAAGCTCGACGACCTCTACCACCACCACTACGGCGTGGGCGCCGCGGACCACACCGTGCTCGACGAGAGCGACCCCGTGCTGCGCCGTGGGCGGATCACCGCCGAACTGCACCGGCTGGAACACGCCCAGGCCGAACTCCTCGCCGCCCATCTCGGCCCGCTCACCCCGGACGACCGGGTCTTCGACGCCGGCTGCGGACGCGGCGGCGGCAGCGTGGTGGCGAACCTGCGCTACGGCTGCCACACCGACGGCGTGACCATCTCCGCCAAGCAGGCCGCCTTCGCGGGCGAACAGGCCCGCAAACGAGGCATCGACGGCAGGGTGCGCTACCACCACCGCAACATGCTCGACACCGGTTTCGAGACCGGTGCCTACGCCGCGTCGTGGAACAACGAGTCGACCATGTACGTCGAACTGGACCTGCTGTTCGCGGAGCACGCGCGGCTGCTGCGCCGCGGCGGACGCTACGTCGTGATCACCGGCTGCTACAACGACACCTACGGGCGTGCCTCGCGCGAGGTGTCCCTGATCAACGCCCACTACATCTGCGACATCCACCCGCGCTCGGAGTACTTCCGGGCGCTGGCCCGCCACCGTCTGGTCCCGGTCCACGTCCAGGACCTGACCGCCGACACCATCCCCTACTGGGAACTGCGCCGCGCGGCGGAACACCTGGTCACGGGCATCGAGGACACGTTCCTGTCCGCGTACCGCAACGGCAGCTTCCAGTACCTGCTGATCGCCGCGGACCGCGTCTGAGCCACGTCCCGGAGCGGGCCCGTGCGGCGGTTGTGACACACATCCCCGCACCGCACGAGCCCGCGCCGGAACTCCCCCCGGGCGGCTCCCCCTTGAACCGTGGGCTTGTCCTGTTCTACCTTCGCCACATGGTCGGGGCATCAACGCCCGCTCATGAGCTGCACAACGAGCGGGCGGCAGACAGTCCGGGTGATGCGTTATGCGACCGCATCTCGCGCTGATCGAGGACGACCCCGACTTCGCACTGATGTGCCGTTCCTATCTGGAGCGCGCGGGCTTCACCGTCACCTGGGCCATGGACGCGCGCGCCGGCAAGGCCGCTCT
Organism: Streptomyces sp. NPDC006476; assembly: GCF_040612015.1. Classification (NCBI taxonomy): domain Bacteria; kingdom Bacillati; phylum Actinomycetota; class Actinomycetes; order Kitasatosporales; family Streptomycetaceae; genus Streptomyces; species Streptomyces sp. NPDC006476. The sequence goes on from NZ_JBEXPK010000009.1 coordinate 90,224, forward strand.
GCACGAGGGCGGCATCGACCTCGCCGTCCTCGACCTGGGGCTGCCCGACGGCAGCGGCCTGGAGCTGCTGCGTGCGTTGCGCTCCACCAGCCGGCTGCCGGTCATCGTGGTCAGCGGACGCGGCGCGGAGGCGGACCGGGTGGCGGGGCTGGAGATCGGCGCCGACGACTACCTGGTGAAACCGTTCTCACAACGGGAACTGGTGGCCCGTATCCACGCGGTGCTGCGCCGCTCGCAGCCGCCCGAGGCGCCCACCGTGCTCCGCGTCGGCTCCCTGCTCATCGACAGCGCGGGCCGCCAGGCCTCCGTCGACGGCATGACGCTGACGCTGCGCCCCAAGGAGTACGCGCTGCTGGAGATGCTGGCCCAGGCACCCGGCCGGGTCTTCTCGGCGGAGCAGCTGCTGGAGCGGATCTGGGGCTCGTCCTGGCAGCAGCCGGCGACCGTGGTCGAGCACGTGTACCGGCTGCGCGGCAAGCTCGCGGCGATGCCCGCGCCCGTCCCGCGGATCACGACCGTCCGCGGCTACGGCTACCGCCTCGACCTGTGAGCGACCCGCCTCGGCCCGGAGGTCCGACCATGCCCGACGCCCCGGACTACCGGCGCCTGTTCGACGCCACGCTGTCCCCGCTGCTCGTCCTGAGCCCCGACTTCACCATCGTCGAGGTCAACCGCGCGTATCTGACGGCGACACGGACGGAGCGGGACATCGTGGGGCGGCCGGTCTTCGAGGTCTTCCCCGACAATCCGGAGGACCCCTCGGCCGACGGCGTGGCCAATCTGCGGCGCTCACTGGAGACGGTGGTGGCGAGCGGTCGTACGGACACGATGGCGCTGCAGCGCTACGACATCCCCACCGGCGAGGAGGGCGTCTTCGCCGAGCGCTACTGGAGCCCGGTCAACGCACCGGTCCTGGACGACGACGGCCGGGTCGTCCACATCATCCACCGGGTCGAGGACGTCACGGACTTCGTGCATCTGCGCCGGGTGGGGCGCGAGCAGCGGCGGGCCGTCGCCGAGGCGCAGATGCGGGCCGAGGGCATGGAGATCGACCTGTTCGTCCGGGCCCGGGAGATCCGCGAGGTCAACGAGCAGCTCAGCCGGGCCAACGCCGAACTCGACGCCGCCGGACGCCGGTTGCGGGAGGAGCAGCAGGCCAAGGACCGGTTCATCGCCACCCTCTCGCACGAACTGCGCAACCCGCTCGCCGCCGCCACCGCGGCCACCGAGCTGCTCGCCCTCGACCTGCCCGGCGGCCATCCGGCGCTCTCGGTCCTGGAGCGGCAGCTGGGCACACTGGCGCGGATGAGCAACGACCTGCTGGACGGCACCCGGGCGGTGACCGGACGTCTGGAGCTGGTGCGCGACCCGGTCGACCTGCGCTCGGTCGTGGACGGGGCGTGTGCCGACATCCGGGGCCTGTTCGGACACGAGGGCCGCACCCTGGGCGTCGTCGTGCCGCCCCAGCCGGTGATGATCGACGGCGACCGGCTGCGGCTGGCCCAGGTGCTGACCAACCTCCTGTCCAACGCGCTGAAGTACACCCGCCCCGACGGACACACCGAGGTGGGCCTGACGGTCGAGGACGGCACGGCCCTGCTCACCGTCCGCGACGACGGCATCGGCTTCGCCCCGGAACGGGCGGAGGAGCTGTTCGGGGTGTTCATGCGGGCCGCCCCGGCCGGCCCCGACACCCCGGAGGGACTGGGACTGGGGCTCGCGGTGGCGCGCACGGTGGTGGAGCTGCACGGCGGCCGGATCGGCGCCCACAGCGACGGCCCCGGCAAGGGCGCGGCGTTCACGGTACGGCTGCCGACCACCGAGGTGACGGCCCCTCGGCCGACGCCCACCACGGCCGCCCGTCCGGCACCCGGCCGTCTCTCCCTGCTGATCGTCGAGGACAACGCGGACCTGGCCGCCACCTACCGCACCCTGCTGGAACGCCAGGGCCACCGGGTCACCGCCGTCCACACCGGCGCGGATGCCCTCGCCGCCACCGGGAACGAGTCCTTCGACGCCGTCCTGTGCGATCTGGGGCTGCCGGACATGGACGGCTACCAGGTCGCCCGTGCCCTGCGTGCCAGGCCGGGCGGGGACCGATTGCGCCTGATCGCGGTGTCCGGGTTCAGCCGGGGCACCGACCGCGCCCTGTCCCGGACGGCCGGTTTCGACGCCCACCTGGCCAAACCACTGCCGCTCGCCGAGCTGCTGGACCTCCTCGAACGGCTCGGACAGGCCTGAACTCACCCCCCGTGTCTTCCCCCTTGCGCCCTCCTGTGCTTGCCTGGGGAACCGTTTTCGGTTGCCGGGGCGGGAGTTGCTGCATGCGGAAACCGTGGATCGTGGGGGTGTCGCTGGCCTGCGCGCTGTTGCTCGGCGGATGCACCGACCCGTCGTCCGCCCCGCAGGCCCCGCCGCCCTCCCCCGCCGTACCGGACGTGAGTGCCACCACGACCCACCAGCGGGCCCCCGCCTCCCCCGGCCGCCCGGCCGTGGCCCCCAAGGTGCTGTACCTCGGCGACTCGCTGGCGATGGAGGCCCAGAACGTCCTCGGACGGCAGCTGCGCACTGACCTGAACGCGACCTACACCAGCGCCCCGTACTCGGGCACCACCCTCTGCGACTACCTGGAGGGCACCGGGGCGCGCTCGCTGGTGCCGGACGCCGACAAGGCCGCCGCGCTGGTACGGGCGCGGCATCCGGACTACGTGGTGATGCAGTTCTGGGGCAACGCCTGGGGCTACACATGGTGCATGGACGGCATCACCTACAACGCCTCGCAGCAGCGGTACTTCACCCGCTACCGCGCCGACCTGCGCAGACTCACCGAGCAGATCGCGGACGCGGGCGGGGCGAAACGCCCGAGGATCGTGTGGGTGCTACAGGGACCGGATCCGATCACCCCGGACCGGGTGCGCCGCGTCAACGAGATGTACGAGCGGCAGGCCGCCGCCTCCCACGACCTGGTCGCCGACGCGGGCGCGACGGTCAGCCCGGCGGGGGCCCGCTACAGCTGGGCGCAGTACCTGCCGTGCACCGCCTACGAGCACGCGCACCCCGACTACTGCACCCAGCCGGACCAGGACCGTACAGCCCTCCACCTGAGCTCGGACTACCTGCACTTCTGCCTGGCCCCCACCACGTCCACCCCGAAGCCGTGCCCGGTGCGCTCCCCCGGCATCCTGCGCATGGCCCGCGAGGTCACCCGGGTGATCGCGCGACAGACGGGGGAGCGCTGACCGGCCGTCACTCGCCCGCGTAGGCCTTCTCCAGGGCCGCGATGTCGAACTTGGACATCGCCATGAACGCCTTGGTGGTGCGGGAGGCCTTCTCCTGGTCCGGGTCGCTGATCATGTCGATCAGCTTGTCCGGGACGACCTGCCAGGACAGGCCGTACCTGTCCTTGAGCCAACCGCAGGGACCGGGCTCGCCGCCGCCCTCGGTGAGCTTGGTCCAGTAGTAGTCGATCTCCTCCTGGTCCTTGCAGAAGATCTGGAAGGAGATCGACTCGTTGAACGTGAACTGGGGCCCGCCGTTGAGCGCCACGAACTTCTGGCCGTTGGCGATGAACTCCACCGCCAGCACGGAGCCGACCGGGCCCGCTCCCCCTTCCACGTTCCGGCCGACGCGGCCGATGCTGGAGTTCTTGAAGATCGAGACGTAGTAGTGAGCGGCCTCCTCGGCCTGTCCGTCGAACCAGAGACAGGTGGTGAATCCGTCGGTGGTCATGGGCTCCTCCTGGGACGTGGAACGCTGTCACCTCTACCGACCGATCCTCGCGGCGGAACTCATCGGTGGGGCGGCCGATTAATCCATATGGCCCTGCCGCGGCCCCCGCCTAGGCTCCGCACATGACGTCATCCCCCACGGACACGATCCGCCCCTTCCGCCTCGACATCCCGCAGCGCGACCTCGACGACCTGCACCACCGCCTCGACCGCACCCGCTGGCCGGACGAGCTGCCGGGCACCGGATGGGCGTACGGCGTGCCGGCCGACTACCTCCGCGAGCTGGTCCACTACTGGCGCCACACCTACGACTGGCGGGCCGCCGAGGCGCAGCTGAACCGATGGCCGCAGTTCACCACCACCATCGACGGCTCGACCGTGCACTTCGCGCACGTCCGCTCCCCCGAACCGGACGCCACCCCGCTGATCATCACGCACGGCTGGCCGGGATCGATCGTGGAGTTCCTGGACGTGGTCGGCCCGCTCGCCGATCCGGCCGCGCACGGCGGAGACCCGGCCGACGCCTTCCACGTCGTCGTCCCCGGCATTCCCGGATTCGGGCTGTCCGGACCGCCCACGGACACCGGCTGGGAGGCGGGCCGGGTCGCGGACGCCTGGGCCGAGCTGATGCGCCGCCTGGGCTACGAACGCTTCGGCGCGCAGGGCGGCGACTGGGGCGCGGCGATCTCCCGCGAACTGGGGCGCGCCCACCCCGACCGGGTGATCGGCGTCCACCTCAACCTGCTGCCGGGGGCTCAGCAGCTCACCGAGCCCACACAGGAGGAGCTGGACGAGCTGGGCACCGAGGAACAGGAGCGGGCGCTGCTGTCGTGGCGCCGGTGGAGCGAGTGGTCGCGCGAGGGCACCGGGTACGCCGTCCTGCAGGCCACCCGGCCGCAGACCGTGGCCTACGCGCTCACGGACTCCCCCGTGGGCCAACTCGCCTGGATCGTCGAGAAGTTCCACGAGTGGACAGACTCACAGCTGCTGCCGGAGGAGGCCGTGGACCGGGACCGGCTGCTCACCAACGTGATGCTCTACTGGCTGACCGGGACCGCCGGCTCCGCGGCCCGCATCTACTACGAACGCGCCCACGCCACCGGCCGGGTCGCCCTGCAGACCGAGCCGTCGACCGCCCCCACCGCACTCGCCCTGTTCCCGGCCGAACCCCAGATCCCGCTGCGGCACAAGGCGGAACGCACCGAGAACCTGGTGCGGTGGACGGAGTTCGACCGCGGCGGGCACTTCGCGGCGATGGAGGAGCCCGACCTGCTGGTCGGCGACGTGCGGGCGTTCTTCCGACAGCTGCGCGAGAAGGGCTGACGGCGGGCTCTGCCCGTGGCGAATCTGCCGCGGGCAGAGAAACCGCATCGGGGCACCGAACCGGGCCAAGAGTGGAGTCGACGGCATCACGATGCGACGGCATCACCGTTCGACAGGAGAACCGATGACTCCACTCACCCCGCTCGCGCCCCGCGCCGAGGAGGGCGACACCCCGCCCAGCCGCTTCGACGACCATCTCGCCGCCCAACTGCTCGGGCAGCGCATCGTCTTCCTCGGTACCCAGGTCGACGAGATCTCCGCCAACCGGGTCTGCGCCCAGCTGCTCCTGCTGTCCGCGGAGGACCCGCGCACCGACATCAGCCTCTACATCAACAGCCCCGGCGGCTCGGTCCACGCCGGTCTCGCCATCTACGACACCATGCGGCTGATCCCGAACGACGTCTCCACGCTCGCCATGGGCTTCGCGGCCAGCATGGGCCAGTTCCTGCTCAGCGTCGGCGCGACGGGCAAGCGGTACGCCCTGCCCAACGCGCGGATCATGATGCACCAGCCGTCGGCCGGGATCGGCGGCACCACCGCCGACATCGAGATCCAGGCGGAGAACCTGGAGCACACCAAACGGACCATCGAGCGGATCACCGCCGAGCACACCGGGCAGAGCCCGGAGACCATCTCCCGGGACGGCGACCGCGACCGCTGGTTCACGGCCGAGGAGGCCAGGGAGTACGGCATGGTCGACCGGGTCCTGGACTCCCTCGCGGACGTCCGCCCGGCCGCCTCCAAGCGACGGATGGGGCTGTGACATGGGGAACTACACGATTCCGTACGTCGTCGAGCGGACCGCGCACGGCGAGCGCTCCTCCGACGTGTTCAGCCGGCTGCTGTCGGAACGGATCATCTTCCTCGGCACCGAGATCGACGACGGCGTCGCCAACGTCGTCATCGCGCAACTCCTGCACCTGGAGTCGGCGGCCCCCGAGCACGAGATCGCGATCTACATCAACTCCCCGGGCGGCTCGGTCACTTCGCTGATGGCGATCTACGACACGATGACCTTCGTCCAGGCGCCGATCTCGACGTTCTGCGTCGGCCAGGCGGCCTCCACGGCGGCCGTCCTGCTGGCGGGCGGCGATCCGGGGCGGCGGTTCGTGCTGGAGCACGCGCGGGTGCTGCTGGGGCAGCCGGCCAGCGGCGGCCGGCAGGGCACGGTCTCCGATCTGTCCCTGCAGGCCAAGGAAATGGTGCGGATCCGCTCGCAGATCGAGGAGGTGCTGGCGCGCCACACCCACCACGACATCACGACCCTGCGCGCGGACATGGACCGCGACAAGGTCTTCACCGCCCAGGAGGCGGTCGCCTACGGACTGGCCGACGAGGTGCTGAGCCGGCGCCTGGTGGCGGTCTGAGGCGCCGGCCCGCTGCCCCGGTCAGGCGGCCAGGCACAGTCCGTTGTACGGCGAGGTGGGCGCGGCCGCGCTCCGGCCGTGCCGGCGACTGCCGATCCGGGTGAGCTCGCCCTGCGCCAGCGACAGCAGGTCGCCGAGGCCCAGACCCAGGGCGTGGGCGGCGGCCGCGAGGACCTCGGAGGAGGCCTCCTTGCGGCCCCGCTCCACCTCGGAGAGGTACGGCATGGAGATCCGGGCGGCGTCCGCCACGTCCTTGAGGGTGCGCTCCTGCGCGAGGCGCTCGCGCCGCAGGACGTCCCCGACCAGGTCACGCCAGAGCGGCTCCCTGGGCGCGGGGGGCGCGGGCGCCGCGGGGGCCGCCTCGCGCGGCGGCGAGGCTGCGGGACGTTCGGCCTGCGGACGGTGCAGGGGAATGACGCGGGCTTCGTTCGGCGCTTGGCTGCTCACCCCCTCAGACTAAATTCGCTCGCCCCGATGGGAAGAGATCGGCATTCTGCCCTGGGTGGAATCCCAGGAGCGGAGGGCGCGATGAAGGTGCTGCGGGAGACGTTCAACGAGGTCGCCGAGCTGTACGACCGGGCACGGCCGCGTTATCCGGCCTCCCTCGTCGAGGAGTTGACGCGCGCCACAGACCTCGGCCCGGACAGCCGCGTCCTGGAGATCGGTCCGGGCACCGGTCAACTCACCCTCCCGCTGGCCGAGTCGGGCTGCCGCATCACGGCGGTGGAACTCGGCGACGCCATGGCACAGGTGGCCCGGCGACGCCTGCGCGGCTTTCCCCGGGTGGACGTGCGGGTGGCGGACTTCGAGCGCTGGGAGCTGCCGGACGAGCCGTTCGACCTGGTGGTGTGCGCCACCGCGTTCCACTGGATCGACCCGGCGGTCAGGCTGGTCAAGACGGCACGGGCGCTGCGGCCCGGCGGGCATCTGGCCCTGATCCTCACCGAGCACGTCGCGGGCGGAACCGAGGACTTCTTCCGGCTGGCCCAGGAGTGCTACGAACGCTGGGATCCGGCCACCCCGCCCGGGCTGCGCCTGCAGCCGGCGTCCGAGATCGTCTTCGCGGAGACCTCCCAGCTGAACGGATCCGACCTGTTCGAGACCCCGGTGCCGGTTCGCGTCACCCAGGACATCACCTACACCGCCGACCAGTACATCGACGTGCTCCTGACCTATTCGGGCCACCGGGCACTGGACGCCAAGGCCCGCCAAGGCCTGTTGACGTCTCTGCGGCAGCTGATCGACACCCGGTTCGGCGGGACCGTCACCAAGCGTTATCTCCACGAACTCGTCGTGGCCGCCCGGACCCCGGAGTGATATTTTCCGCCACCCGGATCCGCGGGGGGCATGGTCCGCCGAACCCGGGGTACTCGCATCCCGAGGACCCGAGGTAGTACACACCGTCGGACCCCGACTTCCGTGGGAGAGGAAATGAATACCGCCGTGAATCGGTCGAAGGCGCAGGTCACAGCGGAGACCGCCGGGACCGGCACGGGTGACGGGCCGCTTCCGGGCATCGTCGAGCCCCGGTCCGTGGCACCGCGCGACGCGCGAGAACTGTCCCGGCAGTTCTTCCAGCGGCTCGCGGAGCTGGAGGAGGGTACGCACGAGTACCAGTACGCCCGTAACACCCTCATCGAGATGAACATGTCGCTGGTGCGGTTCGCCGCCGGGCGGTTCCGGGGGCGCGGCGACGACATGGAGGACCTTGTCCAGACCGGCATGATCGGCCTGATCAAGGCGATCGACCGGTTCGAGCTGTCCCGCGAGGTGGAGTTCACGTCCTTCGCGCTGCCGTACATCGTCGGCGAGATCAAGCGGTTCTTCCGCGACACCACCTGGGCCGTGCACGTGCCGCGGCGGCTGCAGGAACTGCGCGTGGAGCTCGCCAAGGCGCGCGAGGAGCTCGCGAGCCGGCTGGACCGCGATCCCACGACCGCCGAGCTGGCCACGCTCATGAACATCTCCGAGAACGAGGTCGTCGAGGCGCAGATCGCCGCCAACGGGTACAACTCCTCCTCCCTGGACGCCGCGCTCACCGGCGACGGACCGGAGGGCGGCGAGGCGGTGCTGGCTGACTTCCTCGGCGTCGAGGAGGACGGCCTGCGGCTCGTCGAGGACTTCCATTCGCTGGCCCCGCTCATGGCCGAGCTCGGCGAGCGCGACCGGCAGATCATCCACATGCGGTTCGTGGAGGAGGCCACCCAGGCGGAGATCGGCGAGCGGCTCGGCTGCTCGCAGATGCATGTGTCCCGCCTCATCAAGCGGATCATCGCGCGGCTGCGCGAGGGCATGCTGGGCGAACTCGGCTGCGCCTGAGGTACCCGCACGAAGGGAGCTGACCGCCGCGATGGTTCGCAGCGGTCAGCCGACGCACTCACTCGGCGCTCAGTGCCACCACGGCCGACACGCGCTTGCCCACCGGCACTCGTTCGACGGTCATCCCCTTGGCGAGCGCGTGGACAATCTCCAGGCCGTGCCGGCCGATCCGCTCGGGGTCGCGTGGAAAACGGCGCGGCAGGGCCGCACTGCTGTCGCACACGCACACCGTCACGAAGGTGTCCGTGCCCTCCAGCTCCAGGATGTAGGGGCCGTTGCTGTGCCGGTCGGCGTTGGTGACCAGCTCGCTCACCACGAGCAGGACCTCCTCCTCGGCGCGTGACCCGATCTCGGCGCACCACTCCGTTCTCAGCCGGCCCACGAAGTGCGCGGCGAAGGCCCTGGCCTCGGCGATGCACCCCGGTTCGCCGGTGTAGTGGGCCGCCCGTCGGAGGGGTTCCACCGGTACATCGAAACCAGTTGCCACCACTGCTCCGCCCACATGGTCATTCATGCGTTTCTCTCTCGGAAGCCGGACCGGCCTGACGCTGCTGCACCAGTGCTCGTACCCCGAGCCGCGCTTCGCAGTCCCCGCCGCGGCCCGATGTGTCCGCTTCCACTCAGAGCGCCGGTGATGTGCCCGCCGACGACAAGGAACTCAGTGAGCTCGAGGCCGCCGGCGGTTCCAGCGACGAGGAATCCGAGGGCGGCGGCGCCGTCGTGGGCGGCACCGACGACGGCGACTCGGAACTCGGCGACGAGGAGGACGGGGAGGACGGGGAGGACGGGGTGCTCGAGCTGGGCGGGCAGGGGGACTTCTTGCCCGAAGAGGAGGCGCACGGCGACGACGGCGTGGGCGTGGTGACGCTCACCGACGGCGAGGGCCGCATCGGCGGCTTGACCGGCCGGTCGTGGTGGCCCGTGTCTCCTCGGTGCCGGCCGATCCAGGCCTTGTGGTGGGGGTCGTAGATCACGAAGACGTTGATGATCTGCGGTGCGGGCGTGACCACGACGGTGTTCGAGGCGCGGTACGACGGCCACGCGTCGCCGGTCTGCCTGAACGCGCCCTGCTGGGCGACGGGCTGGGTGAGCGGGTTGCCGCAGGCGCAGCGGACGCGGGGTACGCCATGGCCGTCGACCATGACGGCGGTGCCCGCCTGAAGGACGGCCTGGTAGTTGGTGGCGGTGCCGTTGCGGTAGCCGTGGTTGGTGACGCGGGTGTCCATGCGCAGCTGCACCGGGGTGAGCGAACGCAGGTAGGCGGGGACCTGGGAGGGGGCGATGCCCTCGACGCCGGCGAAGGCCCGGGTCTTCGCCGGGGTCGCCTGAAGGTACTTGATCTGCTGTTCCACGTCGCAGCTGGAGACGTTGCGACTGCCGCCGTAGAGGCCTGGCGCGCCGCCGTCCACGCCCTGCACCGCGTTGGACTGTGCCGAGGGGGTGGCCGGGGAGGGTGAGACCGGGGTGGTGGAGCTGCTCTTGGCGCTGGACGGGGTGAACGGGTCGGGGCCGCTCTTGTCCGCCGCCTGCAGGAAGACCTCGCCGCTCTTCTTGCCGCCGCCACCTCCGCCCGAGTGGGTGAACACGAGCGCCAGGGCCACGACCGCGACGACCGCGGTGGTCAGCAGAGCGACGCGCGGTGCCGACCTCCACCACGGACGCTGGGGTTCCGGTGGGGGCGCGCCGCCGCTGCTGCCGGGCGGCGGCTCGGAGGGCGGACCGGACGGTGGCTCGGTGGGACCCGACAGCGGGCCCGAGGGCGGTCCTGTGGGGCGGCCGGAAGACGGCGGTTCGACGCTCACGAGCTCTTCTTCCCGACGTTGGTTTCCTGCGGGTTTCCAGCGGCTTGCCCCGAGTTGAGCCGCTCAAATGACCTACATACCTATTGTCTGCATCTGTCGTGCGCAGCTCGCAAGCCGACGCGGACGGCCCTCCCGGCGGGCGGGGTGGGCGGGTGCTGCTTAGCGTGGCAGGCGTGAGCCTGCGAACCTCCTCCGAGCAGACCGTGACCCGTCATGGCTGGGTGCAGGCCCTGGCCGCGGTGCTGGCCGCGCTGATCGCCATGGGGGTCGTGGCCGCCCTGGGGTTGTGGGCGGCCGGAGCGACGGATCTTCCCCAGGGCGCGTTTCCCCGGGTGGTGGCGGCGACGGTGGTCACGGCCGTCGGCGGCACGATCGAGCTGTCCGGGGACGCGGGCGGACTCGCCTCGTCCTCCGCCGGGCTGACCGTGATCCCGCTGTCCGTCACGCTGACGGGTGCGCTCGTGCTCGCCGCCGGCTTCCTGCGCCCGCTGCGGCACCGGGCGGTCACCGGAGCGCCCGAACTGGCTGGATGGGCGGCCCGGATCGCGGTCCTGTGGCTGCTCGCCCTGCTCGGTCTGGCTTTCGCTGCCCGCCAGACCTTCGCCCTCTCGCTCGGCAACGGCACGCTCAGCGACGTCGGTGACCTGTTCGACGTCTCGCCGAAGGTCGGTTTCAAGACCGACGTACCGCAAACGCTTCTCTTCGGCCTGCTGTGGCTGGCGGGCGTCCTGGTGCTGGCCCTGCTGGTCTCACGCGGGGCGCCGCTGCCCGGCCGGTTGCTGCGTTTCCAGGAGTCGGTGCGTCCGGCCGCGTACGCGATGGTGGCCCTGCTCCTCGTCTACGTCGCTCTCGGCGTCGTCATCGGCCTGGTGACTGCGGCGACCCGCGGGCATGCCGTGGAAACCCTCGCGGTGATCCTGCTGGGCATGCCGAACCTGGCCTGGCTCACCCTCACCCTCGGCCTCGGCGCGACCTGGCACGGCAGGGTGCAGGGGCCGTTCGGGCTGCCCATGCCGCACGTCCTCGACGAGGTGCTGCGCACCAAGGACGTCTCCACGCTCAACCTGAGCACCCTCTCCGACTACGACAGCCGGGTGTGGTGGCTGGTCGTCGTGGACGCGGTGCTGCTGCTGGGCGCGGCCTTCGTGATGGCGGCCCGCTCCCCGTCCCGGACGCGCGCCTGGCAGCATGCCCTGCACATGGCCGTCGCCCTCGCGCTCACGGTCTGGATGATCTGCCTGGTCGGCCGGATCTCCGCGCACTACGGCCTGTCGGTGCTGGGCATCGGCGACCTGGGCGGGCGTCTGGGCGGGGACCTGTTCCTCACGCCCCAGGTGTGGAGCGCGCTGGGGCTGGCGGTGCTGTGGGGACTGGTGACCGGGTTCCTGGGCGCGCTGCTGGCGAGGCCGGTACGGCGGAGGGGTGCCGCCGCAGGGGTGTGACGTGTGGTCAGACCCTGTCCAGGGGCCGGTGCGGGCCGCTGGGGAGTTCCGCCTCGATCCTGTCGTCGGGGCGCACCACGCCCCCTTCCCGCACGACGGTCATGATCCCGGCCTTGCGTACGACCTTGCCGGCCTCGTCCCTGCCGACGACCTGCTTGAGCAGCCCGCCCTGGAAGTTGTCGATCTGCAGACAGGGGTTGCGCAGACCGGTGACCTCCAGGACGGCGGAGTCGCCGATGCGCAGCAGGGTGCCGACCGGCAGGCCGAGCAGGTCGATGCCGCGCGTGGTGATGTTCTCGCCGAGTTCGCCGGGCGCCACCTTGAACCCGGCCTCGCCGACCTCGGCGAAGAGCTCCTCGTGGATGAGATGCACCTGGCGCAGGTTGGGCTGCGTGGGGTCCTGCGCGACCCTGGACCGGTGCTTGACCGTCACCCCGGCGTGCACGTCCCCCTCCACCCCCAGACCGGCGAGCAGCGTGATGCTGTCCCGGTTCGGCTTGGTGAAGGAGTACACCCCGTTGCTGCTGACCGCCGTCACGCTGCCGCTCATCGTCGGACCCCCCTCGTCGGTAACGATCAGTTATGAGCCTAACCCGGGCCCGGACGCCCGAACACCGGGTCGGCCCAGCGTGGGGGCGCCGGTGGGGGCTCCTCCCCCGGGCCGGCCTGCCGAAGGTACACCGCCGTCGCCGGATGGCTGGTGTCCGGGCCTCCGGTCAGCGACGCGCGCAGATCGGAGACGAAGGCGAGGCAGGAGGCGTGGCGCTCGTCCGGCGGCTTGGCGAGGGCCTTGGTGAAGACCGGGTCGACCTGGGGGGCGAGGTCGGGGCGGGACTCCGTCAGCGGAGGCGGCTGGTCGTACTGGTGGGCCCACAGCAGGGCCATGTCGTCGTCGCGGCGGAAGGGCGGGTGACCCGCGAGGGACTCGTAGACGACGCAGGCGAAACCGTAGACGTCGCAGCGTCCGTCGACCGGGCGGCCGGAGATCTGCTCGGGTGCCACGTAGTCGAGGGTGCCGACGAACTGGCCGACGGTCGTGAAGCCGGTCAGGGACAGCGACTTCTTCGTCAGGCCGAAGTCGGTGAGGTAGCTGTGCTCCGGGTGGTCGCTGTCGGTGCCGCGGGCCACCAGGATGTTGCCGGGCTTCACGTCCCGGTGGACCAGCCCGTGTTCATGGGCCGCGTCCAGCGCGGAGGCGACCTGCGCGGCGATGCGGACCACGACCGAGGGGGCCAGCGGGCCGCTGCGGTCCAGGACATGCCGCAGGTCGCTGCCCTCGACGTAGCGCATCGCGATGTACAGGACGCCGTCCGTCTCGCCCGCCTCGTAGATCGGCACGATGTGCGGGTGGTCGATGGCGGCGGCCGCCCGGGACTCGTGGGTGAAGCGGAGCCGGAAGGTGTCGTTGCGGGCCAGCTCGGGGGCGAGCAGCTTGAGCGCGACGGTGCGGTCCAGGCGCAGGTCGCGGGCGCGGTAGACGACGGCCATGCCACCGCGCCCGACCTCGCGCTCGATGCGGTAGTCGGCGACCTTGGTGCCGACCAGTTCGGAGGGGCGGCCCGAGAACAGGCTGTCACGGGCCATCGGGCGTCACGACCTGGGTGGGGGCGTGCCCGGCGTCCGCCGCGGCCGCGCCGGGTCCGTCGTCGGTGGCGTACGGCGCCAGACGCGCTCCGTCGCCGTACACCCACCGGCCCTGCTCGGTGTCGTACAGCCACACGGACTCGCCGTCGACGACGACCCCGACGCGCAGCCCGCGCGTACGGCCGCGGAAGGACTCCCCGTCCATGCCGCCGGCGAGGTCCTCGACGGCGGCCCGGTAGTGGGCCAGGGCCTGTTCGGCGCGGGCGAGCAGGGGGCGCGGGTCCGCGGTGCGGGCCCGGGGATCGCCGGCGACCGGCGGGTCCTGGGGTACGGCGACCAGCAGGCGGCCGTCCACCCAGGCCGACCAGCCGTTGGCGCACAGGACGTGCGCCCAGTCGCCGCGCCGCTCCGACAGCTGCACGGGCAGCAACGGGTCGAGGGGCATCGTGGGGCGGGCGGGGTCGGGGGCCTCCCAGGAGGGCATGCCGTGCTGGGGGACGACGTGGGTGGGCCGGAATCCGGGCGTGGTCATCGCGGCCCTACTTCCGCATCACGGCCGGTTCGTGCCGGCGCAGCAGCCGGGACACCGCGAACCAGAAGACGGCGGACAGCACGACCAGCATGGCGATGTTCAGCAGCCACACCCCGGTCGAGTGCCGGAACAGCGGGTCGGCGGTCAGCTCGCCCGGCACGATCCGGGACAGCCCGATCGTGCCGGCCATGGCGCCGAGCGCCCAGCGTGAGGGCACCAGCCAGGACAGCTGTTCCAGGCCCGGTACGCCGTGCAGCTTCAACAGGGCGCCGCAGAAGACGACCTGGACGATGGCGAGCAGCACCAGCAGCGGCATCGTCACCTCCTCCTTGCGCACCAGCGCGGAGACCAGCAGGCCGAGCATCATCGCCGTGAACGCCAGCAGGGCGACCGCGACGGTGATTTCGACCAGGGGCGGCATCAACACGCCTTTCCCGCCGGGCGCGTTGAGATCGACGCCGAGCAGGGCGACGAGGGTCAGCACGACGGCCTGCAGCACGGTGACCGTGCCGAGGACGACGACCTTGGACATCAGGTACGCCGATCTGGACAGGCCCACGGCGCGTTCGCGCTGGTAGATGGTGCGCTCCTTCACCAGCTCCCGCACGGCGTTGGCCGCGCCGGTGAGGACTCCGCCGACGCACAGGATGAGCAGGGCGTTCATCGCCGTGTCATGGGTGAGTTTGCTGCCGGCCAGGGCGCGGGCCATGGCGCCCATCACGAACGGCAGGGCGATCATGATGGCGAGGAAGGTGCGGTCGGCGCTGAGCGCGGCGGTGTAGCGGCGCACCAGGGTGCCGAGCTGGGCGCCCCGGCTGCGGGGTCGGGCGGGCGGGGTGATGACGACCGGGCCGGAGCGGGGCACCCGGGGCTGGGCGGTGGCCTCGGTGACGTAGTGCCGGTGGAAGGGCGAGAGGCGGAAGTCGCCCGCCCAGTCGCGGTCGGCGTCCCGTTCGAAGGCCTCGAAGGCCTCCGGCCACTGCTCGAAGCCGAAGTAGGCGAGGGCGTCCTCGGGCGGGCCGTAGTAGGCGACCTTGCCGCCGGGTGCGAGGACCAGGAGTCGGTCGCAGACGTCGAGGCTGAGGACGCTGTGGGTGACGACGATGACCGTGCGTCCGTCGTCGGCGAGGCCGCGCAGCATGTGCATCACCGAGCGGTCCATGCCGGGGTCCAGACCTGAGGTCGGCTCGTCGAGGAAGAGCAGGGAGGGCTTGGTCAGCAGCTCCAAGGCGACGCTGACGCGTTTGCGCTGGCCGCCGGAGAGACTGTGCACGGGCTGGCGGGCGCGCTGCTCCAGGCCCAGCTCGCGGATGACCTCGTCGACGCGGGCCCGGCGCTCCGCCTTCGCGGTGTCCTGCGGGAAGCGGAGTTCGGCCGCGTAGGACAGGGCGCTGCGGACGGTGAGCTGGGCGTGCAGGATGTCGTCCTGCGGGACCAGGCCGATGCGCTGGCGCAGCTCGGCGTAGTCGCGGTAGAGGTCGCGGCCGTCGTAGAGGACGGTGCCGTGGTCGGCGGGCCGCTGCCCGGTGAGCGCGTTGAGCAGCGTGGACTTTCCGGCACCGCTCGGGCCGACGACCGCGAGCAGGCACTTCTCCCCCACCGGGAAGGAGACGTGGTCCAGCAGCGTCTTGCGGCCCCGGTCGACGGCGACTGCGAGGTCCTGCACGTCGAGGGAGACCTCGCCGGTGTCGACGTACTCCTGCAGGGTGTCGCCGACGAGGCTGAACGCCGAGTGGCCGATGCCGACGATGTCGCCGGGGCCGATCGGTGCGACGGTGACGGGCGTGCCGTTGAGGTACGTGCCGTTGTGGCTGCCGAGGTCGGCGATCTCGTAGCTGCCGTCGGGCAGGGCGCGCAGTTCGGCGTGCCGGCGGGAGACGCTGAGGTCGTCGATGACCAGGTCGTTGTCGGTGGCGCGGCCGATGCGCAGGGTGCGGGTGGGCAGCGGCCGTACGGTGGTGGGCTGGCGGAAGGTGCCGGTCAGGCCGGGCATCGACACCGCGGAGGGGCGTTCGACGACCGGTGGCGGGCAGTCGAGCAGGACGGCGCGGGGGCCGTCGGAGGGGTTGCCGAAGCGGATGACGCTGCCCGGACCGACGCCCCACTCGTGGACGCGGCGGCCGTCGGCGAAGGTGCCGTTGGTGCTGTTCTCGTCCTCGACCAGCCAGTGACCGTCCTCGGGCCGCAGCACCGCGTGGTGCCACGAGACCCGCGCGTCGTCGAACACGATGTCGCTCAACGGGTCGCGGCCCACGTGGTAGTCGTGGCTCGGGCTCATCACCGTGGAGCCCGTCTCGGTCTCCAGCACGAGTTCAGGCGCTGTCGGAGCGACCGGCCGCTCTGCCATGCGGAAAATACTACCGATTCGTCCACATGTGCGCCTGGCGCGAGGAGCGGCCCCGGAGCTCAGCCGACGGGCATGAACAGCGCCGGGACGACCCGCTGCATACGCAGTGCGTCGACGGACTCGGCGAGCAGCTCGTACTCGGTGGTCTCGTCGCAGATGGCGACCCGCACCAGTCTCCCGGCGGCCAACTCGTCGGCGACCAGCTCCTGTTGGGAGAGGTCACCGCACCACCAGCGCAGCGCGGTCGGCACGTCCGGCACGGTCTCGGCGACCGGGACCAGGGAGCCGGGCGGGAAGTGTTCGGCCTCGGGCTGCGGGTCGAGACGGTCGGCGATCCAGATGGCGCGATCGCGCAGCCACCACAGCGCGAGGGCGAGGGTGGGGGCACGGTAGGTGCCCAGGGGTACGCCGATACGTTGTCCGGCGCAGACTCCGTACGCGGTGACGTGGCATAAGAACTCGTCGTGCATGGTCATTTCCCCCGCTGCTCGTTCGCCTCTCGGCCTTTCCTCGCTTTCGTGCGGCTCATGTGCGGTACGTGACGGCGTCTTCGCTCGCCGTGAAGTCCCTCAACTGTTGAGTATGTTCACTACTGAAACAGTGTCACCATGCTTTTCCGGCCAGTCTCCTGGCATATTCACGCGGGCAGTTGGCCGAAATGCGCGGGTCGGTTCATTACCCGAGGGGTAATCGACTCACCGCCCCGCGCCGGGCAGGGTGGTCGTACCGGGTCGCCGAGACCGTGATCCGGGCTCTGACCAGCAACGACTACCTCTGTGGAGGCTGATCGCCATGTCCGCGAACACCGACCGTTACGAAAACGCCGTCGCCCGCTACTTCGAAGCCTGGAACGCGGGCGAGCCGGAGGAGCTGGCAAAGGCGGTCGCCGCCGCGTGGACCCCAAACGGTTCCTACACCGACCCGCTGGCCGATGTCACCGGCCACGAGGGGATCGCCGCCGTGATCACCGCGGCCCATGAGCAGTTCCCCGGGTTCGCCTTCCGCCCGGCCGGCCCGGTCGACGGCCACCACGACACGGCGCGTTTCTCCTGGGAGCTGGTCAACGAGACCGACGGCTCGGCGCCGGTGGCCGGCTTCGACGTGGTCACGCTGGACGAGGACGGCCGCATCCGCGCCGTGCTCGGCTTTCTGGACCGGGTGCCGGCCGGGGCGTGAGCACGCGGCCCGGGAGATGAGTTTCCCCGCTCCCGGCGGTCTCCTGTACACGACCACCGGGAGCGGAGGAACCACCATGGCGACGACCGGAAAACTCGACGAGCAGTTCACCGCCGTCCTGCGCAAGAGCCCCGCCAAGGGTGGCTGGACCTATCTGGTCTGGCCGAAGTCCGTCGACTTCTTCGGCACCCGCGGGCTCGTCAAGGTCCGCGGCACGATCGACGGACATCCCTTCCGCGGCTCCTTCATGGCCCTGGGCGACGGCACCCACAAACTGCCGGTCAAGGCCGACCTCCGCAAGGCGATCGGCAAGACGGAGGGCGACACGGTGACCGTACGCCTGGAGGAGCGGCTCTAGGCCCGGGCGGCGTCCCGGTAGCGGCGGGGGGCTACGCCCATGGAGCGTTTGAAGGCGTTGCTGAAGGCGCTTTCGGAGGTGTAGCCGACGGAGCGGGCGAGCGCGGCGACGGGGGCCGTGTCCTGGCGCAGGGCGCGGGCGGCAAGACTCATGCGCCAGTTCAGCAGGTACGTCAGGGGCGGCACACCGGCCGCCTCCTTGAACCGTACGGCGAAGGTGGTGCGGGACATCGCGGCGGCGCGAGCCAGCTCCTGAAGCTGCCAGGGGTGTCCCGGATCGGCGTGCATCAGGCGCAGCGCCGGGGCGAGCCGTTCGTCGGCGAGAGCGCGCAGCCAGCCGGGCGGCAGCCCGCCGGCCTCGGCGAGGCAGACCCGCAGCACCTGCACGAACATCAGCTGGGCCAGCTGGTCCGAGGCGAACTCGCCGCCCGCCCGGCGCGTCTTCATCTCCCCCATCAGCTGCCCGACCAGCCAGCGCAGCACGGGCGCCTCGGCCGCGTCGGCCGTCACGTGGATCAGCTCCGGCAGCGCCCGGCGCAGCAGCTCGCCGCTGTCCCGGCTGAGGTCGATGTGCCCGGAGACGCAGGCGACGTCCTCGCCCTCGCCGAGCCGCCCCATGCGGGTTCCGGGGTCCATCGCGACCTGGTCGGAGCTGATCGGCTCGATGCCGGGCCCGCTGCACAGCACATACGGTCGTCTGCCGTCGGAGACCACGATGTCGCCCTCGACCAGCGGCAGGGGCTCGCCGCCGTCCGGCGGCAGCAGCAGGCAGCGCCCGCGCACCACGACGTTGACCTTCAGTTTGTCGCGCCCCACGAGCCGGATCGCCCAGTGCCCTCCGGCGAGGAACCCCCCGGAGAACACACTGCGGGCGTCGGCGACGGCGAGGGCGTCGGAGAGCGGATCCGCGGTCATGCTCGAACTATCACGCAAGTAATGCGGATTCTCAAGTATTCATCGTACGAATCGGCGTCCCTACGGTGGCCTGGTCAGTCCATTTCGAGGAGGGCCAGACATGACCACCACCGCACAACGTCCCGTCCGCTCCGGCTTCGGCGCCGCGTCCACCGCCGAGGAGGTGATCAAGGGGATCGACCTGACCGGCAAGGTCGCGATCGTCACCGGCGGCTACTCGGGGATCGGCCTGGAGACGGCCCGGGTGCTGCGCTCCGCCGGCGCCCAGGTCGTCGTACCGGCGCGTGACCTCGAGCGGGCGCGGGCCGCGCTGACGGACGTGCCCGGGGCCGAGACCGAGTACCTGGACCTGCTGGATCCGGCGTCGATCGACGCCTTCGCGGAGAAGTTCCTGGCCTCCGGACGGCCGCTGCACCTCCTGGTCAACAGCGCCGGGATCATGGCGACTCCCCTGACCCGGGACGCGCGCGGCTACGAGGCGCAGTTCGCGACCAACCACCTGGGGCACTTCCAGCTGGTGCGGCGCCTGTGGCCGGCGCTCGTCGCGGCAGGCGGCGCACGGGTCGTGTCCGTGTCCTCCCGGGGCATCCGCTTCGGCGGCGTCGACTTCGACGACCTGCACTTCCAGCGCCGGCCCTACGAACCGTTCGTCGCCTACGGCCAGTCGAAGACGGCCAACGCGCTGTTCGCCGTGGAGCTGGACCGGCGCGGGCGCACCGAGGGCGTACGGGCCTTCTCCGTGCACCCCGGCATCATCATCGACACCGGGCTGATCAAGCACCTCGACCCGGAGATCGTCCGGGCGTCCGGCACGGTCGACGAGGACGGCAGTCCCGTCATCGATCCCGAGCGCCAGTGGAAGACGGTGCAGCAGGGCGCGGCCACCGGCGTCTGGTGCGCGACCAGCCCGCGGCTGGCCGGCCTCGGCGGGGTCTACTGCGAGAACTGCGACGTCAGCCCGCTGGTGACGCCCGAGACCGAGGCCGCCTGGTACGAGAGCGAGCGGACGCCCGGCGTGCTGCCGGGCGCCGTCGATCCGGAGGCGGCGGCCCGCCTGTGGGAGGTCAACGAGCGTCTTACGGCGTGACGATCGCGTCGATGCGGGCCAGTTCGTCGGCGTCGAAGTCCAGGTTGCGGGTGGCCGCGACGCTGTCCTCGATCTGCTGCGGGCTGCTCGCGCCGACCAGCGCGGAGGTCACCCGGCCGCCGCGCAGCACCCAGGCGAGGGCCAGCTGGGCCAGGGTCTGTCCGCGGCCCTTGGCGATCTCGTCCAGGGCACGCAGCTTGGCCACCAGGTCCTCGGTGACCGCGTCCGACTGCAGGAACGGGCTGTCGGAGGCGGCCCGCGAGTCCTCCGGGATGCCGTCGAGGTAGCGGGAGGACAGCAAGCCCTGCTCCAGCGGGGAGAAGACGATGGAGCCGACCTGGAGCTCGTCGAGCGCGTCCAGCAGGCCGCCGTCCTCGGGGCGGCGGTCGAGCATCGAGTAGCGCGGCTGGTGGATCAGCAGCGGGGTGCCCAGCTCGCCCAGGATGCGGGCGGCCTCCCGGGTCTGCTCGGCGGAGTAGTTGGAGATGCCGACGTAGAGCGCCTTGCCCTGCTGCACCGCGGAGTGCAGGGCGCCCATCGTCTCCTCCAGGGGAGTCTCCGGGTCGGGGCGGTGCGAGTAGAAGATGTCGACGTAGTCCAGGCCCATCCGGGCAAGGCTCTGGTCCAGCGAGGACAGCAGGTACTTGCGCGAGCCCCACTCGCCGTACGGCCCGGGCCACATCAGATAGCCGGCCTTGGTGGAGATCACCAGCTCGTCGCGGTAGCGCGCGAAGTCGTCCTTGAGGGCCTCGCCGAAGGCCAGCTCGGCGGCGCCGGGCGGCGGGCCGTAGTTGTTGGCGAGGTCGAAGTGGGTGACGCCGAGGTCGAAGGCGCGGCGCAGAATGGCCCGCTGGGTCTCGACCGGGCGGTCGGGACCGAAGTTGTGCCACAGGCCGAGCGAGATCGCGGGGAGCTTGAGGCCGCTGCGTCCGGTGCGCCGGTAGGGCAGGTCCGCGTAGCGGTCGGGGTGTGCGGTGTACAACGCGACTCCAGAGGGGTTGGCACACGGCTTTCTCGGTTCCGGAAACCGGTACCCCATCTTTCGCGACCTGGGGGCAGTGGTCCAACAGGAGAATGCGATGGAACTCAGCAGATAGGCTGCACAATCATGGAACTCCGCCATCTCCAGCACTTCGTCGCGGTCGCCGAGGACCAGCATTTCACCCGGGCCGCCGAACGGCTGATGGTCTCCCAGTCGGGGCTGTCGGCCTCGATCCGGGCGCTGGAGCGGGAGTTGCAGACGCCGCTGTTCGTGCGCACCACCCGCAGGGTGACGCTCACCGAGGCCGGGCGGGCGCTGCTGGGCGAGGCCGAGCGGATCCTGGCGCAGGTGCGGGCGGCGCACGAGGCGGTCGCGGCCGTGCAGGGAGTGCTGCGGGGCACGCTGTCGGTGGGGACCGAGCAGTGCATCGCGGGCGTGCACGTGGCGCGGCTGCTGGCGGCGTTCCGGCACCGGCATCCGGACGTGGAGATCCGGCTGCGGCAGGCGGGCTCGGTGGAACTCGCCGAGGAGGTCGCGGCGGGACGGCTGGACCTGGCGTTCGCCTACCGTACGCAGGCGGACACCGACCAGCTGCGCTCGGTGTCGCTGACGGCCGAGCCGATGACCGTGCTGTGCCATCCCAGCCACCGCCTGGCGAGGGACGGCGCGGCGGTGACCCCGGACGATCTGGGCTGTGAGGTGTTCGTCGACTTCCAGCCCGACTGGGGCCCGCGCCGCACCACCGACGCGGCCTTCACGGCGGCGGGTGTACGGCGCACGGTGGCGCTGGAGGTCAACGACGTGCACAGTCTGCTGGACCTGGTGGACGAGAACCTCGGCGTGGCCGTCGTCCCCCGGCACTTCCGGCACAAGCGGGAGGCGCTGACCGCCCTGCCCGTGAAGGGCACGGGCGAGACGGTCTACGAGACGGTGGCCCTGCTGCCGCCGGCCCAGGCGACCAGTCCGGCGGCGCGGGCACTGATGGCGCTTCTGGAACAGGCGACACACGACGGCGTGTGATGCGCGATGGTGGAGTCATGCATGCAAAGGACATCCTCATCGACGGCTACGGCCGCATCCGGGAAGAAGTCCACTCCGTCGTCGAGGGGCTCGGCCCGGACGAGCTCAACGCCCGCCCCTCGCACGACGCCAACTCCGTCAGCTGGCTGGTCTGGCATCTGACCCGGGTCCAGGACGACCACGTCGCCGACGCCTTCGGGCTGGAGCAGGTCTGGCTCACCCAGGACTGGTTCAAGCGCTTCGGCCTGGACCTGCCCCGCCACGACACCGGCTACGGGCACAGCTCCACGAGGGTCGGCAAGGTCCGGGTCGACTCCGGCGAGCTGCTGACCGGCTATTACGACGCCGTGCACGAACAGACCCTGGCCGTTCTCGGTGACCTGGCCTCGGGAGACCTGGACCGCGTCGTCGACGAACGCTGGGAGCCGCCGGTCACCCTGGGCGTGCGTCTGGTCAGCGTCCTGTCCGACGATCTGCAGCACGTCGGACAGGCCGCCTATGTGCGCGGGCTGCTTCAGAGCGCTGCTGCGTAGCCCGGCAGGACGACGTCCTCGATGAGGGCCTTGCGCTCGTCGAACGGGATGAACGCGCTCTTGACGGCGTTGACCGTGACGGTGCGCAGGTCCTCGGCCGTCCAGCCCGCCTCCTCCACCAGCAGGGACATCTCCCGGGTCATCGTCGTGCCCGAGACCAGTCGGTTGTCGGTGTTGAGGGTGACCCGGAAGCCCAGGTCCTTCAGGGCCGTGATCGGGTGCTCGGCGATCGAGGTGGCCGCACCCGTCTGGAGGTTGGAGGTCGGGCACATCTCCAGCGCGATGCGGCGGTCGCGCACCCAGCCCGCGAGCCGGCCGAGCTTGCCGTCGACGATGTCCTCGGTGAGGCGCACTCCGTGGCCGATGCGCTGCGCGCCGCACACCTGTACGGCCTGGTGGATGCTGGGCAGTCCGTGCGCCTCGCCGGCGTGGATGGTGAAGGGCACGCTCTCGCGGCGCAGGTGCTCGAAGGCGTCGAGGTGGTCGGCGGGCGGGAAACCGTCCTCGGCGCCGGCGATGTCGAAGCCGACGACGCCGGCGTCCCGGAACGCGACGGCCAGATCGGCCGCCTCGCGGACCCGGTCGAACATCCGCATGCCGCACAGCAGGGTGCCCACCCGGACGGGGGTACCGGCGGCAGCGGCCTTCGCCATGCCGGCCGCGAGACCCTCCTGGACGGTCTCGACGACCTCGCTGAGCGCCAGCCCGCCGCGGGTGTTCAGCTCGGGCGCGTAACGCACCTCCGCGTAGACGACCCCGTCGGCCGCCAGGTCGAGCACGTACTCCTCGGCGACGCGCAGCAGGCCCTCGCGGGTCTGCATGACGGCCAGGGTGTGCTCGAAGGTGGCTATGTAACGCACCAGGTCACCGGAGTTGGCGGCCTCGAAGTACCAGGCGGCCAGCTCGTCGGGGTCGGTGGTGGGCAGGGTGTGACCGACGGCGGCCGCGAGGTCCACCACGGTGGCGGGGCGCAGGCCACCGTCCAGGTGGTCGTGCAGGACGGCCTTGGGGAGGCGACGGATCACATCGGCGTCTACGCGCGTAGCGGTCATGGCGGGCGCTTTCTACGACAGGCGGTTCTGGGGGGCGTGGGTTACTCGGCGGGCTGGAGCAGGTCCCAGCGGTTTCCGTACAGGTCCTGGAAGACGGCGACGGAGCCGTAGGGCTCATGCCGCGGCTCCTCCAGGAAGGTCACGCCGGCGGCGAGCATACGGGCGTGGTCGCGGGCGAAGTCGTCGGTGTGCAGGAAGAAGCCGACCCGTCCGCCCGTCTGGTCGCCGACCCGGTCGCGCTGCGCCTCGCCCTTGGCGCGGGCGAGCAGCAGGCCGGTGCCGTGGGCGTCGGTGCCGGGACCGACGACCACCCACCGGGAGCCGTCGGGGCGCGGTGCGTCCTCGACGAGCCGGAATCCGAGGGCCTCGGTGTAGAAGCGGATCGCCTCGTCATAGTCGTCGACGACGAGGGTGACCAGGGCGATGCGACTCATCGGGGCCTTTCGGGGTGAGTGGTTGACGGGTGAGGTTATACGTAAAACTCGGGGAACGCCAGTCGGTATCGGAAAGGCTCTCCGGCCGCCCCGGCCCGCCTTCGCAGGACGGGCCGGGAGGTACCGGTGCGGCGGGCGGTCAGTCGCTCTGTCCGCGCAGGGCACCCAGCCGTCGCAGTTCCTCGTCCGTCAGCCGCAACGCGCCCGCGGCGACGTTCTCGACGAGGTGGTCGGGGTTGCTCGTGCCGGGGATGGCGAGGACGTGCGGGCCCTGGTGCAGGGTCCAGGCGAGCCGGACCTGAGCGGGACTGGCCCCATGGGCCTCGGCGACGGCACGTACCGCGGTGTCGTGGTGATCGGCGGCGGCGCGCGGACCGCTCTTGCCGGCGACGGCGTAGAACGGCACGAAGGCGATGCCCTGCTCGCCGCAGAGGCGCAGGACTTCGTCGGTGTCGGGGTTCGGGTCGTCCAGCGCGTACCGGTTCTGCACACTCACCACCGGCGCGATGGCCTGCGCCTCGGCCAGGTGCCGGGGTTCGACGTCGGACAGGCCCAGGTGCCTGATCAGGCCCGCCTCGCGCAGTTCGGCCAGGGCGCCGAAGTGCTCGGCGACGGATTCCTGCCGCATCCTGCGCAGATAGACCAGGTCGAGGTGGTCGCGGCCGAGCTGGCGCAGGTTCTCCTCGACATGGCCGCGCAGTTGGTCGGGCCGGGCGGAGGTGCCCCACTCGCCGTGGTAGTCGCGGAAGGGGCCGACCTTCACGGCGACGAGGAGGTCGTCCGGGTACGGGGCCAGGGCGCTGTTGATGATCTCGTTGGCGGAACGCAGCTGGGAGAAGTAGAAGGCGGCGGTGTCGATGTGGTTGACGCCGAGCTCGATCGCCCTGCGCAGGACGGCGATCGAGCGGTCCCGGTCGCTGGGGGCGCCGAGATGGAAGGCGGCGCTGCCCGTCAGCCGCATGGCTCCGAAGCCGATGCGGTTGACGGTCAGATCGGCGAGTTTACAGGTGCCCGCGGCATCCGCGGTGATCGTTTCGGAGGTCATCGGCGGAGTCTCGCACAGCCCCCGTGCTCCGCCGATCGTTTTACGGATACGTGTAGGAGTTGAGGGCGTCGACCGCCGAGGCGGGGTTGCCCAGGTCGTAGCGGTCCACAGCGAGGAAGTTGGGCTTCTTGCGGGCGGCCGGCTGGCAGAACCGCTGGGCGCGGTCGGCGAGTTTGGTGTTGTCCGTGCCGGCCGTGCCGGCGACGGCGGCGTCCCGGAAGTGGTTCATGACGAACAGGGGACGGAAGCCGCTCTCCGTACGGGTCAGCGGGACGTTGGTGTTCGCGTCGTACCAGCGGCTGTAGCAGGACCAGTCGGAGGAGCCGACGCCGGAGCCCATGGACCAGTAGTTCTCGACGGTCCACTCACGCTGGTACATCACGCCGAAGCTGTCCCGGGTAAGGCCGGCCGACTCGTCGGAGGAGCGGCTGTGATCGGTGAAGATCAGCAGCCGCTGGTTCGCGGCGATCAGGTCGGCCAGTCGGGGCCAGCCGTGCTGCCGGACGCCGGTGCGGTCGGGGCGGTACAGGACGTCGTACAGGCCACTGACCCGGGCGAGTTCGGACCGCAGGACGCCCGGATCGACGTAGTCCTCGAGGAAGACGGTGACGACCTGGTCGGGGTGGGCCCTGAGGAAGTCGACCATGCGCTGGAGGTCGACCCAGAGGGCGACGGGCCTGCTGACCAGGGTGCAGCTGTCGTGGCAGAGGATCGCGCCGTCCGGGGTCTGGTGAATGTCCAGCATGAACCCCCTTACGCCGTCGGCGAGTTGCTGGTTGATGCCACGCGCCTGGTTGGGGAAGAAGTTGACGAACGGCGGCGCGAAACCGCCGTCGACGCCGTTGGCGTAGGCGTTGTGGGCGGTGAGGAAGGTGACCTGGTCCAGGGTGCGTTGGTCCTGGGGCGGCATGGGCGCGGTCGGCGTGGTGACCGGGGTGAGGTACCAGCCGGACAGGTCGCCGGATGCCCCGACGGCCAGCTGGGCGGGGTAGTTGACCCCGGAGGGCTTGGCGGCGACCGTCAAGTAGCGGTCCGTACCGGGTGCCTTGAGGGTGTACTGGTCGGTTCCGGAGGGGGCGATCTCCCACGCCGCGTCCGGGCTCGCGCAGGTGAGGGTTCTGGCCTGGTCGCCGGAGCGGCCGAGACAGCTGCCGGCGGTGTCGGTGCTCTCCAGGAGGTACGACGATCCGCTCGCCGTCAGTCTCCACCGCTGGTGGTCCTCGTTGCCCTTGGGTCTGTGCTGTTCGACGGCTCCGGCGTTGTCGGCGGCGTTCAGCCCGGTCGTGGCGCTCTGGACGTAGTAGAGGCCGGGTGCCGCAACCGCTGCTGCCGCGTGGGCCGTTGGCGCCACGACCGTGCCGGCGAGCGCCGCGGCCGTGGCGAGCAGGGCGTGGGGGGTGCGCATGGTGGTGCCCTTCGTCCGAGGTGCATCAGGTGATCAGGTGCATGACACCATGCCGCGGGGCCGCCGTCAGCAGGAGAGGTTGCCGCCCGCGGCCGTACCCGGTGAGGGGCACGGCCGTGGTGGGGGGTTGTGGAGCCACACTCAACTCCTTTGGTCTGTACCAGTCAAGGGTGTAGACCAGTCAACCCTGTTCCCGTTCCGGAAGTGTGCACGCACGTGACGAACCCCGGTGCGAAGACACCGGGGTTCGTGGGGCTGTGATGGGCCGTCAGGCGAGCAGCCTGCGCTTCTGTTCCTCGAACTCGGCTTCGGTCAGGACGCCTTGGGCCTTCAGGTCGCCGAGCTGCTTGAGCTGGTCGATCTTGTTCGTCATGTCGTCGGCCGCAGGGGTGGTGGGCGGGGGCGGCGGCGCCTGGTAGCCCTGCTGTGGGCTCTGGGGCTCCTGGTAGGCGGGCTGCTGCTGGGCCTGCGCCGCCCAGCGGCCCTGCTGGCGGCGCGACACCCGATTGGAGACCGCGGTCGCCGTGCCCGCGACCACGGCGGTACGCGCAACTCCGCGAAGTAGACCTGGCATGGCAATCGCCTCTTACCCGAAGTCGATGGAAGACACCACGTCCATTGCACCATCACCCTCATCGGGCGGCATCTCGGCATGGCGTATGACGTGCGCGTTCCACGATCCCGCGCTTCTCATCTCAGGACGCGGCCTCGGCGGCCTCGAGGGCGGCGAGGACGGCCTGCACGTTCAGGCGTCCGGAGGCGACGAGCTGGGCGCCGGCGCGCCGCAGGGCGCTCGCGAAGGGCGCCGCCCACAGGTTCTCGTAGACGAGCAGACCGGCCGAGTTGCCCGGCTCCACGGCCGCGGCCGCCTCTTCCAGGTCGTCCTGGCCGAGCAGGTCGGAGCTGGCGCCTTCGAACACGGCGAGGTCGAGCCGGCCGTCACCGGTGAGGTCGGCGATCTCCAGGGCGGTCACCGATCCGTCCTCGTCCTTCCTGATGAACCTCAGGTCCAGGATGCGGATGATGCCGCGGTCCACCAGGTCCACCAGCAGCGGGAAGGCCTCGCCCGTCATGCGGTTGCCGGGGAACTCCACGACCACGTAGTCGATGGGTCCCATGTCGTCGAACTGCTCGCTCATGGCGGTCACCTCTGGCAGGCCCGGACTCCCCCTGGTTGCCATTGCATCACCGGACATGGACCGGCGCACCTCGTGCCCGCGTCACTCCTCCGGGCCCTCCCGGCTCGCCCGATGCCCCATCCCGGGATCTCCTCGGAGGCATGACGAGCAGCGACACGCCCCCGTCGGACCGCCCGAACGGCGGTGAGCTGGAGGAACTGCGGCGCCGGGTCAGTGAACTGGAGAGCACCCAGCGCGAGCCGAAGCACTGGCTGCGGGCGCTCGGTTCGACCGTGCTGATCATTCTGGCGTCCCTGCTGGCCCTGCTGGCGGTGGTCGCGGTCTGGGCGAACAGCATCATCCGGGACACCGATCGCTACGTCGCCACCGTGGCGCCCCTCGCGTCCAACCCCGACGTGCAGCAGGCGGTGACCAACCGGGTCACGGACGCCGTACTGCAACGGGTCGACGTGGACGGTCTCGTCAAGCAGCTGAGCGACGCGGCCGCGCAGAAGGGCGTGCCGCCGAAGGTCGCGACCCTGGTCGGCAACCTGGACGGACCGATCACCAACGGTCTGAAGACCCTGGTGAGCACCACGGTGCAGCGTGTTGTCTCCAGCTCCGCCTTCGCGACGGCCTGGAAGAACGCCAACCGGCGGGCCCACAGCGCCGTCGACAAGGCGCTGACCGGCAACAGCGACAGCGTCGTCCAGTTGAAGGACAACGCGGTCGCCATCGACGTGGGGCCGATCGTGGACCAGGTGAAGGAGCGCCTCGTCGCGTCGGGTCTGGGGGTCGCAGCGAAAATCCCCACGGTCCACACGGACTTCGTCGTGGTGCAGGGCAAGGACATCGGCAAGGTCAAGACGTATCTGCGCATCCTGCAGATCATCGGCGACTGGCTGCCGATCATCGCTGTCCTCGTCGCCGCCGCGGGCGTGTTCCTGGCGTTCCACCGCCGACGGGCGCTGATCGGGGCCGCGATCGGGTTCTTCCTCGCGATGGTGCTGCTCGGTGTGACCCTCAGCGTCTTCCGTGCGGTGTATCTGGACCATCTGCCGCCGGGCACCAACTCCGCTGCCGCGGGCGCCGTGTACGACGCACTGGTGCGGTTCCTGCGTTCCAGCGTGCGGGCGGTCGGGGCGCTGGCCCTGGTCACGGCCATCGGCGCGTTCTTCGTCGGCCCGTCCCGCCCCGCCGTCTTCACCCGGCACTTCTTCAGCAGGAGCATCGGCGCGGGGCGGGACGCGTCCGTCTCGGCGGGGCTGCGGCTGGGCCCGGTGGGCCGGTTCGTGCACCGCTTCAAGAAGTGGATCGGAGCGGCGATCCTCGCGGTGGCCGCGATCGTCCTGTTCACCTGGAGCTATCCGACCACGGCGGTGGTGATCTGGACCGCCGTGATCGTGCTGGCCGCCTTCGCCATCCGCGAGTTCCTGGACGTCAGGACGTCAGCTGACTGATGCTCCTGCTCACCAGGAACAGCCCGGCCACCAGTGCCACGGCCACGAGCGCCTGTTCCTGGTGGGTCTCGATCCAGGTGCGCAGCTTCCCGAGGCGCACCCTGGCCGAGTCCGGGGCGAACGTCGTGTAGACCTCCATCGCCAGCAGACTGCTCGTGGCGAGCAGGCAGTAGCCGAAGAGGGCCAGGTACGAGGAGGAGTGGGACAGGTCGGCACCGACCACCGTCGCGGCGCCGGCCGCCACGAGCCCCCAGGGCTGGAGCAGCGGAGCCATCCCCGCCGTGCCCCACAGGGACAGCCGGTCGAGCCGCGCCATCAACCCGCCGCCGGACGAGTTGTGCCGGTGCCGGCTCCGCTCATGGTTTCCGTGCCGCGACCGGTGCCGGTACCAGCCGTACCCGACGAGCCCCACGCCGATGGCGAGCTTGACGGCGGAGGATGCGGTGGAGGGCGGGGACCTGGGAGCCGGCGGCTTGCCGCCGGTGGTGAGCAGGACGACGGCCAGGACGGCCACGAAACAGGCGAGCCAGGCCAGGATGAAGACCAGGCCCTTCAGGATTCCGCGATCAGCCGACAGCACCAGGACGAACGCGGTCACCGACAGGGGGAACACGGCGATCGCGAGGCCGATGAACACCAGGTCAAGCACCATCGCGGCCCCCGCGCGATCCTGCCCGCCCGGACACGGAACGGCGTTCGCCCATGGCCTCAGTCTCACCGCTGGGCGCACGGCTCACCATTCGTCGGCGGCGGAGCGGCTCACCCGATCACGTGGCCATGCTTCTCGTTCGCCGCTGCTCACGCCGTTTTGTTGACCCGTTCGGCCCTGCGGTGTGCGCCTGCCTGGGCCAAGCGGCCCCAGTGAGGGCACCCTGGCAGCATGCAGTCAGGGACAGGGACCGGAGGAAACAGCCCGGACCGCCCGTCGCGCCGGGAATCGCGCCGGAAACGCCTCGCCTCGACGCGGGCCCGGCTGGTGGGACTGCGGACCAGGGCCGAGACCCGCTTCCCGGTGATCACACATCTGCTGTCGCATCTGATCTCGGTGAACGTGCTCGACTCGGCGACCCGGCTGGCGGCCCAGACGTTCCTCACGGCCGTCCCGCTGCTGTTCGTGGTGGCGTCCATCGCCCCGCCGGCCCTGCGCGACCAGCTCGTCAACTCCCTGCACGACGCCTTCGGACTGTCCGGAAGTGCGAACGCCGAACTCAGCAAGGCCGTCCAGGGCACCGGTGCCCCGTCCGACGAGCTTCAGCAGACCACCGGTGTGGTCGGCGGGCTGATGGTGCTCATCTCGGCCACCGCGTGCAGCCGTGCCATGCAACGGATGTGCCAGCGCGCCTGGAGCCTGCCCAAGGCGGGTGCACGGGTGGCCGCCTGGCGCTGGGTCGTCTGGCTCGCGGCCTGGCTGCTGATGATCACACTGCAGGGGAGCCTGCGCAACGGCTTCGGCCTCGGCCTGTGGCTCGGCGTGCCCCTGCTGCTGATCGCGGAGGTCGCCATCTGGTGGTGGTCGCAGCATCTGCTGCTGGTGGCGCGTGTGCCCTGGCGGCCGTTGCTGCCGGGCGCGGTGCTGACCGGAGCGGCCCTGACCGTCCTCACCTCGGCCGCGCCCCTGTACGTGCCCAGGGTCCTCAACCACAGCCTGGCCAAGTACGGCTCGCTGGGCGCCGTCTTCACCCTGCTGTCCTGGCTCATCACGCTCTGCGTGGTCGTGACCCTGTGCGTCACCGCCGGCGCTGTCATCGCCCGCGAACCCTGGGCGGCCCGCCGTCTGGGCACGCCCGTGCTGCCGGACGCGCCGCCCGACGACATGTAGAGGACCGTTCCGGGGAGAAAGCGCGTCAGTGAGCCGGCTGCTCGGCCGGTTGCTCGCCGGCCACCGGGAGGCTCGGGCCCTGCGGCAGCATCTGGACGACCACGAACGACACGACGGCGGCCAGCACGACGAGGGCCACCGTCTCGACGTTGCCCAGCAGCAGCACGACCAGGACGACGCAGCTCACCGGCAGTCGCAGGGCCGCGGTCACCGAGGCCGCCATCCCGACCGCCATCGCCGGGACCACCCCCAGTCCGGGCAGCGGTGCCAGCAGCACCCCGGCCGCCCCGCCCAGGAACAGGGCGGGAAACACAGGGCCACCGCGCAGGCTGCCCAGGCACAGCGCGTACGCCAGGCCCTTGAAGGCCAGTACGGCGATGAGCGCGCCCACCGGCCAGGCGTGCGGGTCCTGGGCCAGCCGGGCCAGCGTGTCCTCCCCGGACAGGGCCGCCTCGGCCGGTGAGCGTCCCGTGGCGAGGGCGTAGAGGGTGATGCAGACCCCGGCGCCGAGCGCGCAGAAGGTCGTGTTCCGTACCGTCCGGGTCGCCACGAAACGGGCCGCGAACCGTCCGCCCACGAAGATCCAGTGGACGAGGAACGCGAGGGCGGGCGCCAGTACCAGCACCCACAGCACGTCACCCCAGTCGAGTGGCGGCGGCTTGGGCAGGCCGATGTTCAGGGTCCCGGTATCGAGGCCGGTCCAGTGGACGAATCCGGTGAAGATCAGGTCTCCCACCCCGCTGGCCAGCAGGGCCGGCAGCATCACCGCGAACAGCTGCGGGCCGCCCACCCCGGCGACCTCCATCAGCAGCACCGCGCCCACGATGGGGTTCCCGAAGAGCGCGGAGATGGCGGCCGCCGCCCCCGCCGCGCCCAGCAGCGCCGTACTCGCCTGGGTCTGTGGGGCGCGGACCAGGCTCGCGAAGAGCAGTGCGAGTCCGCCGCCCATCGCGATCAGCGGCGCCTCGGGTCCCAGCACGACGCCGAGCGGAAGCCCGACCAGAGCGGCGATCAGGACACCCGGCAGCGCCGTGCTGGAGACGCCTCCGGCGTGCAGACCTCCGGCGGGGAGGTGTCCGCCCCGACCCGGCAACCGGGCGACCACCAGGCCGACGACGACACCGGCCACCGTCAGCAGCGGGAGCGCCCACCACCAGGGCGCCTGTTTCCAGCCCAGGTCCTTGGGCCAGGTCGTCCAGAGCAGGTCTTCCAGCTGGCGCAGGGCCACCAGGAACCAGAACGCGACCAGGGCCACCGGAACGCCGATCAGCCCGCAGAACACCAGGGCCTTGCGGTACTCCGGCCGGCCCAGCATGGTCCTCAGCAGATCGGCTTCCGGAGGCTGACTGCGCGCCGCGGCCTCCGAGCGGCCCTCCGACGTCGTCCCGGCGATGGGTCCTCCCGATTTCGGCGCCACACGCGGTGGTCGCTCCAACTATCGGAACATATCGGGACGAACATACCTGCGGGGGACAGCCCGGGCCACAGGTCCTAGCCCGTCCTAGCCTTCGTCGGGCTCACCGGCTCCGGTATAGGCGGCGATGGTGCGGTCCGCCGCCGCGCGCGCCGTCTTCTCGTCCTCGCCGCCCGCGAGGTTCGCCGCGTACCAGGCCTCGCTGCTGTCCGTCATGAACCGACGGCCCTCGTCCGAGCCCATCCAGCCCATGAACTTCTCCGGGTCGACGGGCGCGCCGCCGCTGCCCAGGTGCAGGGACAGGCCCCGGACCATCAGATCCCAGCCGACGCCCACCGCACCGGGGCCGAACTCCGCCCACTTGGTGTCGTCGACGTCGGCGATGTGGTCGAGTTCGAAGCGTGTGCCGCCGCCGTCCTCCGGTGTCAGACGGAGTTCGATCCAGCTGACCTCTCCGCCGTACTCCCAGGTCGCCGTGAAGCCGCGTGGCGGGTCGCACCGCTCGATCACGCCGCCGGCGTTGCCCTCGAGCTGGTAGCGGCCGCCGAGGCGCAGCTCTCCCGACACCGGCAGCAGCCAGCGCGGGATGCGCTCGGCGTTCGTACAGGCGTCCCACACGTCGTCCAGCGGGGCGTCGTAGGACCGGGCCACGGTCACCACGCGGGCCTCGCCCTGCCGGAAGGCGCGCCGGCCGACCTGCCGGTGTACGTCGTTGATGTCGTGGGTCACGTCGGTCATGAGGTGCTCCGTACGTTGTCAGGCGGTCTCGTCGGCGCCACCGAGCCGGCGCGCGCGCTTGCCGCGGGCCAGTTCGGTGGCGAGGGCGTCCAGGTGCGGGGTCCAGAAGCGGCGGAAGCGGTCGAGCCAGGCGTCTATGTCCTGCAGCGGCTCGGTGTTGACCGCGTAGAGCCGTCGGGCTCCTTCGGGGCGCACGGTCGCGAACCCGTTGTCCCGCAGCACCTTCAGGTGCTGCGACACGCCGGGCTGCGAGATCCCGAACTCCTCCCCTATGACCTCGCACACCGCTCCGGAGGTCATCTCGCCGTCGGCCAGCAGTTCAAGGATCCGTCGGCGCACCGGGTCGCCGAGCACATCGAAGGCGTGCATGCGGCCAATGTATCAGCGATCGCTTATATAAGCAGCAGCCGATATACGGTTTCAGCTCAGCGGCTTGCTCAGCACCGCCTTGCGGTGGCTGAAGGTCTCGATGGAGTAGCGGCCGTGGTAGCTGCCCATGCCGCTCTCCCCCACCCCGCCGAAGGGCAGGTCCGAGACGGTGAGATGGGCGAGCGGGAGGCCGTGGCCGAGGCCGCCGGAGGAGGTCTCGGCGGCGATCCGGGCGCGGGTCTCCTCCGACTCGGAGAACACGTACAGCGCGAGGGGCTTGTCGCGGTCGTTGATGAAGCCGATGGCCTTGTCGAGGTCCGGCACGGTGATCACGGGCAGGATCGGGCCGAAGATCTCCTCCCGCATCACCGGCGATGCGGGGTCGACGTCGGCCAGCACGGTCGGCGCGATGTACTTGACCGTACGGTCGTGGTCGCCGCCCACGACGACGCGGCCCGAGTCCAGCAGGCCCGCGAGCCGGTCGAAGTGGCGTTCGTTGACGATGCGGCCGTACTCGCCGGAGGCCTTCGGGTCGGTGCCGTACAGGGCCTCGACCGCGCGGCGGAGCGCGGGTTCCAGGGCGGCGGCCGTCTCCGGATCGGTGAGCACGTAGTCGGGGGCGACGCAGGTCTGCCCCGCGTTCAGGAACTTGCCGCGGGCCAGGCGGTCGGCGACGACGTCGAGGTCGGTGTCGCGGTCGACGAACGCCGGGGACTTGCCGCCGAGTTCGAGGGTGACCGGGGTGAGGTGTTCGGCGGCGGCGCGCATGACGACGCGGCCGACGGTGCCGTTGCCGGTGTAGAAGACGTGGTCGAAGCGCTCGGCGAGCAGGGCCGTGGTCTCGGGGACACCGCCCTCGACGACGGCGACCGCGTCGGTGTCGAGGTAGGCGGGCAGGAGACGGGCGATCGCGGCGGAGGTGGCGGGGGCCAGCTCGCTGGGCTTGGCGACCACCGCGTTGCCCGCGGCCAGCGCGCCGACCAGCGGGGCGAGCAGCAGCTGGGCCGGATAGTTCCAGGGGGCGATGACCAGGACGACACCGAGCGGGTCGTACTGCGTCCAGGCGCTCGCGTCGGCGCCGAGGTGGGCCGGGACCGGGGCGGGCTCGGGGCGCAGCCAGTCGGCGAGGTGGTCCAGGGTGTGGTCGATCTCGCGGATCGTGAAGTCGATCTCGGTGCGGTGCGCCTCGGCGGCGCTCTTGCCGAGGTCGGCGTGGAGGGCCGCGGCCAGGTCGGGACCGTTCTCCGTGAGCAGTCGGCGCAGCAGGCCGAGCTGGGCGGTGCGCCACTCGACGGGCTTGGTGCGGCCGGTGCGGAAGGTGGCGCGCAGCCGCGCGACGATCTCGGCGGGCTGCTCGGGGGTGGGGTGGTTCACGGTGCCTCGCTGCTGGTGTACGGCCTTGTGGCCCGGTCAGGTGTATATGCCAACCTTTCATACACCAAAATAAATTCCGCCGGCGAGACGGCACCCTCCCGTCACCTCCCGTCACCTCCGCAGGAGTTCCCGCCGACGCCGTTCCAGGAAGGCACGCTCGGCCGGGCTCTCGGCCCGCTCGGCGGCTGCTTCGTACGCCCTCACCGCCTCGGTGTCGCGGCCCAGCCGGCGCAGCAGGTCGGCGCGGACCGCGTGGAAGACGTGGTAGGCGTCGAGGTCCAGGGCGTCGACCAGTTCCAGCGCCGGGCGCGGGCCCTCGGTCTCGGCCACCGCGACCGCCCGGTTCAGCGCCACGACCGGGCTCGGGGTGAAGGCCGTCAGCTGGTCGTACAGCGTGAGGATCTGCCCCCAGTCGGTGTCCTCCGCGGTCGCCGCGTCGCTGTGGACGGCCTGGATGGCGGCCTGGATCTGGTACGGGCCGGGCCGGCCGCGGCGCAGACAGCGTCGTACGAGGGACTGTCCCTCGGCGATCAGCTCCCTGTTCCAGCGGGCGCGGTCCTGTTCCGGCAGCGGCACCAGCTCGCCGCGCTCGTCCTGGCGGGCGTCCCGGCGGGAGTCGACGAGGAGCATCAGGGCGAGCAGGCCGACGGCCTCCGGCTCGTCCGGCATCAGGTCGACGAGCAGCCGGCCGAGGCGCAGCGCCTCCGACGTCAGTTCGGGGGTGCCCTCGTACCCCTGGTTGAAGATCAGGTAGACGACGGCCAGGACGCCCTGCAACCGGTCCGGGAGGTCGGCGTCCCGGGGCACGCGGTAGGGGATCCGCGCGTCGCGGATCTTGGCCTTGGCGCGGACGATCCGCTGGGCCATGGTCGGCTCGGGCACCAGGAAGGCACGGGCGATCTGGGGTGTGGTCAGGCCGCCGAGCAGGCGCAGGGTGAGGGCGACCCGGGCCTGGGGGGCGAGCGCGGGATGGCAGCAGGTGAAGATCAGACGGAGCCGGTCGTCGCGCACGGGGCCCTCCTCGGCCGGTGCGTCGGGGGTGTGCAGCAGGGCGGCCTCGGCGTGCCGTGCGTCGCGTTTCGCCTCCCGGCGCAGCCGGTCGAGCGCGCGGTTTCTGGCGGTGGTGATGATCCAGCCGGCCGGGCTCGGCGGCACGCCGGTCTGCGGCCACTTGCCGAGCGCCGTGGCGAACGCGTCCTGCACCGCTTCCTCGGCGAGGTCGATGTCGCCGAGGAAGCGGACGAGGACGGAGACCGCGCGCCCGTACTCGGCGCGGAAGACGGCCTCGACCTCGGCGGGCTGTGGCATCAGTCGTCGGCCTGGTGCAGGAACGGCCGCACCTCGATGGGCAGGGTGGTGGCGCGGGTCGCCTTCCTGCCCCACTCCAGGGCCGCGTCCAGGTCGGGCGCCTTGATGAGGCAGATGCCGCCCAGGTACTCCTTGCCCTCGGCGTACGGTCCGTCGGTGATCAGCACCTCGCCGTCCTTGGGGCGCAGCACGGTCGCCGTCTCGGGGCCGTGCAGCCCGCCCGCGAACACCCAGGCGCCGGCCTCGCGCAGCTCGGTGTGGAAGGTGTCGAGGTTGCGGCGGATCTCCGCCATGGCCTCGGGCCCGGGCGGCGTGCCGTCGGCCGGGGTGATCACGCTGAGCAGGTAGTACTGCATGACGTCCTCCTCGGGGTCGCGTCGTTCTCTCACCTCCTACACGAACGCCACTCCCCCGGATCGACACCGCGCACGACGAGATCGGGAGAAACTTTTCCATGACCACGGCACCGCACCCGGCCACCGCACCCCACCCGCTCGTCACCACCGCCCGGGCCCTCGCCGGCTCCCTCCTCGTCCCGCAGGCGACGCGGGTCGACCAGGAGGGCGTGCCGACGGGGCACATCGAGGCGATCAAGCGCTCGGGCCTGCTGGGCGTGAGCGCGCCGCGGGATTACGGCGGCGCCGGTGCTCCCGACGCGGTGGCGCGGGAGATCATGGAGATCCTCGCCGGGGCCTGCTGCTCGACCTGGTTCGTCCAGACCCAGCACCACACCCCGGTGAAACTGCTGGCACAGTCCGAACTGCCGGTCAGGGAGCGGCTGTTGCGACCCCTGGCCACCGGGGAGCTGCTGGCGGGCATCGCCTTCGCGCACGTGCGTGCCTTTCCTCGCGTCCCGGTCCGTGCGAGCGCCGAGCGCGGCGGCTGGCGCTTCGAGGGGACCGTGCCCTGGTACACGGGCTGGGGCCTGAACGACGTGATGCTGCTCGCCGGGGTGACCGGCACGGACGAGGTGGTGTTCGCCTTCACCGAGGCGCGCGAGCAGCCCGGGCTGCGCCCGTCACCGCCCATGCGGCTGGCGGCGCTCACCGCCGCCCGTACCGTCTCCCTGGAGCTGGACGGGCTGTGGCTGCCCGAGGAGTCGGTGGTACTGCGCACCCCGCAGGAGAAGTTCGCCCTGGTGGACCGGCCGCGCAACACCAACGCCTCCCCCGCCGTCTTCGGCGTGGCGTACGCCGCGCTGCGGGTGCTGGAGGAGGCCGGGGAAGCGGAGACGGCACGACCCCTGCGCGGGCGCCTCGACGACGTGCGACGACAGGTGTACGCCCTGGCCGAACACCCGGTCCCGCACGAGCGCGTCGAGGAACGCCTGGCACTCAAGACGCGGTCGTACGACCTGATGCGCGCGGCGACGACCGCGGCGATCGTGGCGGGCGGCGGGCGCGCCATGGATCTGGCCGGGACCGCCCAACGCCTCGCCCGTGAGGGGATGTTCCTCCTCGTGCAGGGTCAGACGGCCGAGGTGCGCCGGGCCCATCTCGACGCTCTGGCCGCGCCGTGGGCCGACTGAGCTGTTCACTGGACATTCAGTCGGCGGCCACTTTCTCCGGCGCCGGATGAGCAGACTCGTTCCATGGCGATCGCACAGTCAATCGACAAGAACCCCGCCGAGCTCAAAGACGTCCCCGGCTGGTTCCCTCCGCTGGACCAGCTCCTGTTCACCTGGTTCCTGGAGCGGCAGGAAAAGGGCGGATTCCGGGGCGATCTGGTGGAACTCGGCGTGTACATGGGCAAGAGCGCGATCCTGCTCGGCCAACACCGGCAGGACGACGAGGAGTTCACGGTCTGCGACCTCTTCGGCGGTGAGGCACCGGACGGCGCCAACCAGGCCGAGACGGCGAAGTCGTACTCCTCCCTCACCCGGCAGGCCTTCGAGCGCAACTACCTCTCGTTCCACGAGACCCTGCCGCGGGTGCTGGAGGCCCCGTCCTCCGTGATCTCGGCGGAGGTGAAACCGGGCACCTGCCGCTTCGTCCACATCGACGCCTCCCACCTGTACGAGCACGTACGCGACGACATCGGGGCCGCCCGCGACCTCCTGCTGCCCGAGGGCATCGTCGTCCTCGACGACTTCCGCTCCGAGCACACCCCCGGCGTCTCGGTCGCCACCTGGGAGGCCGTGCTCAACCGCGGGCTGCGCCCGATCTGCCTCAGCACCCAGAAGCTGTACGGCACGTGGGGCGATCCCGAGCCGGTGCAGGAGGAGCTGCTGGCGATGCTGGAGGAGCGGACGGACATCGGTCTGAGCGTGCAGGACGCCGCCGGGCACCGGCTGGTGCGCACCCGCGCCAACAAGGGCATGCAGGCCCCGCCCTTCCCGCACTCCCGGCACTACACACCGCCCGAGCCGCAGCAGCCGGCAGCCCCCGCCCCGGCCGCCGTGCCCGCTCCCCGCCGCCCGCGCTCCCGCGCCCGCCGCATAGGCGTGGACCTGATGCCCCCGATCCTCACCCGGACGGTGCGTCGGGCCCTGGCCAACCGCTCCCGGTAAGGCACCTCAGCTCGCGAACGGCACCTGGGCCGACGCTGCCGTCGGACTGCCGAACGGGTGCTGCCACAGTCCCTGGGCGGCGAGGCGGGGCAGTACCCCCTCGCCGAACCAGTACGCCTCCTCCAGGTGCGGGTAGCCGGAGAGGACGAACTCGTCGATGCCCAGGGCGTGGTACTCCTTGATCCGCTCGACGACCTCGTCATGGCTGCCGACCAGAGCGGTGCCCGCGCCGCCGCGCACCAGTCCGATGCCGGCCCAGAGATTGGGGTGGATCTCCAGGCCGTCCCTGCTGCCGCCGCCGTGAAGGGCGAGCATCCGCTGCTGCCCCTCGGACTCGCTGCGGGCGAGTCCGGCCTGGACGCTCCTCACCGTCTCGGGGTCGAAACCGTCCAGCAGGCGGTTCGCCTCCGCCCACGCCTGCTCGGCGGTGTCGCGGGTGATGACATGCAGCCGGATCCCGAAACGCAGGGTGCGCCCCTCCTGCGCCGCGAGCCCCCGGATCCAGGCGATCTTCTCGGCCACCTGCGCGGGCGGCTCGCCCCAGGTGAGATAGGTGTCGGCGTACTTCGCGGCGACCTGTCCGGCGATCGGCGAGGATCCGCCGAAGTACACCTCGGGGACGGGATCGGGCAGCCGGGCCAGCCGGGCGTCCTCGACCCGAAGGTGCTCACCGTGCAGGTCGACGGTCTTGCCCTCCCACAATCCCCTTACGATCTGGAGGAATTCGCCGGTACGACGGTAACGGTCGTCCTTGTCGAGGAAATCCCCGTAGGCCCGCTGCTCGTGGCTCTCGCCGCCGGTGACGACATTCAGCAGCAGCCGTCCGCCGGACTGCCGCTGGAAGGTGGACGCCATCTGCGCGGCCAGCGTCGGCGAGACGAAGCCGGGCCGGAAGGCGACGAGGAACTTCAGGCGGTCGCTCTGCTGGGCGAC
Organism: Streptomyces sp. NPDC006476; assembly: GCF_040612015.1. Classification (NCBI taxonomy): domain Bacteria; kingdom Bacillati; phylum Actinomycetota; class Actinomycetes; order Kitasatosporales; family Streptomycetaceae; genus Streptomyces; species Streptomyces sp. NPDC006476. The sequence goes on from NZ_JBEXPK010000009.1 coordinate 129,716, forward strand.
CATCGCGGTGGTCAGCCACGCGTCCTCGCACCAGGCACCGGTCGGCGTGAGCGCGCCGACGAAGCCCAAGTCCTCGGCGGCACGGGCGATCTGACTCAGATAGGCGACCGTCGGCGGCCGGTCCCGACCGGAGGCGGTCGCCGGCGTGCCGTGGCCGCCACCGACCACATGGCGGCTGTCGCCGTTGGTGGGCAGGAACCAGTGGAAGGTGAGGGACACGGGATCTCCGATCAGGCTGCGTGGGGGAACGGCGCGCCGAGGGCGGGGGTCAGCTTGCCGCGGCCAGCACGCGGGGGCTGCCCAGGGCCGTCGAGAACTGGTCGACCACCTGGGTGAGCGCCTCGGTCGCGGGGGGCGCGACCGTCAGTGAGCCGTCCTCGTGCACGGTGATGTCCTTGTCGAGGGTGAACCAGCCCTGCACGATGTGGGCGGCGCCCATCGAGGACAGGACCGGCCGGAGCGCGTAGTCGATGGCCAGGACATGGGCGGTGGAGCCACCGGTGGCCAGCGGCAGCACGGTCTTGCCGGCCAGCGCGTACTGCGGGAGCAGGTCGAGGAGCGCCTTGAGCACGCCGGAGTACGACGCTTTGTAGACGGGGGTGCCGACGACGACCCCGTCGGCCCGCTCGAACAACTCGGTCGCCTCGACGATGGCGGGGTGGCGGAAGTCCGCGCCCAGCAGGGCCTCGGCCGGCACGGTGCGCACGTCGAGCGGGATCACCTCGTGGCCCTGGGCGGTCAGCCGCTGGTCCAGGTGGCGCAGCAGTCGGTTGGTGCGGGAGGAGGCGGAGGGACTGCCGGAGACGGACAGGACGGTGGCCATGGGTCCTCTTTCGGGGATGCGCGGGGGTGGCGCCGGGATGTGCACTCTTGGGAGCGGAGGCCGAATGTTTCCGGGCACGCCGAATTCGAGAACGGCGCCTTTTCAGCGCAGGCGCGGGTGCGGTGAATTCCGACGTGGGAAGACAGAAAACGCGGCGGATCCAGAAATTGATCAGGCCGCGAAGCAACAGGAGGCGCTGGAGACGCGTGCGAGGTCGACGTGGCGTCGCCGCGTGAGGTCCAGTCGCATCTTCATGTCGACGATCGTGGCAGCCGGTGGCGAGAAGCGTCAAGGAAAGCCGTAGTGATCTCGCATCGCGGACCCGAGGCCGTTCCGGTTTCCTGTACGCCCACCTCGTAGGCCCCATGGGCCTTTCATGGGGCCGTCCGACCCTGCGATGAGGTCTTCGGGCCGGGTGTGCCAGGCGCATGTGTGAGGAAAATGGGATGCTGAGCGATGGGGAGCGCTGCCCATGACCTGACTCACACTGGCGGTGAGCGCCGTGGCTGCTACCGAGGACCAACCGGTTCCGACCGGACAGTACGTCGACCCGCTCGGGGACCCCTTCCTGCGTACCCGTTTCGCCCTGCCCGCCAGACCCGGCACCTTCCTGGCCCGGCACCGGCTCACCCAGCACCTGGACCAGGCCCTCGACACGCCGCTGACCATGGTCAACGGTCCTGCCGGTGCCGGCAAGACACTCCTGGTCGCGGACTGGGCGGCCGGCCTGGAGCAGCCCGTCGCCTGGCTCACCGTCGAGGCGGAGGGCAAACGGCCGGGCATGTTCTGGGCGTACTTCCTCGAGGCCGTGCGCGCCGGCGGCGGGACCCTGCCCGCGGGGGTCGGAGGTCCCACCGACGCGGACCGCGTGGATCAACGGGTGCTGTTCGCGATCGCCGAGAATCTGGACGCGGCCGGTCCGGCCCTGACCGTCGTATTGGACGAGTACGAGCGCGTGACCGCACCGGAGATCGCGGACCAGCTGGAGTTCGTCCTCCGGCATGCCGGGCAGGGGCTGCATCTGATCCTCGTCACCCGCACCGAGCCGATGCTCTCGCTGCACCGGTACCGGGCGGCGGGCGGGCTGACGGAGATCCGCGACGCCGAGCTGGCCTTCACCCCCGAGGAGACCGTCGCGCTACTGGAGCGGCACGGTCTGACACTGTCGGTCGCCGCCGCCCGGGCCCTGGTGGAGCGCACGCGCGGCTGGGCAGCCGGGCTGCGCCTGTGTGCCCTGGCCGCCCGCGAGTGCCCGGACCCGGCGGCCTACCTCAAGGAGTTCGAGGCGGACCGCAGCACCATCGCCGACTACCTGGTCGGCGAGGTGCTCAAACGGCAGCCGGAGCAGACGCAGGACCTGCTGCTGCGCGTCAGCGTGCTGGACCGCTTCTGTCCCGACCTGGTGAACTCGCTGACCGGCCGGAACGACGCCGAACGCATCCTGACCGACCTGCACCGGGACAACGCGTTCGTCGAGCAGCTCGGTCACTCCTGGTTCCGTCTGCACCCGCTGTTCGGGGAGATCCTGCGGACCTATCTGCGCGTGCACCGTCCCGGTCTGGAGTCCGAGCTCCACCTGAGCGCCGCGCGGTGGCTGCGCCGGGCAGGCTCGCTTCCGGAGACTCTCGCGCACGGTGCCGCCGCCGGCGCCTGGGACTTCACCGCCGGCGCCCTCGTCGACGACCTGGCCATCGGGCAGTTCTTCACGGGCCTGGGCTCCGACGACCTGACGGGGCTCTTCTCCGCCATGGGGCCCGAGGCCACCAGCCCCGCCACCGACCTCGTACGGGCCGCCCGTGACCTGTCCCGCAGCGACTTCCAGCACGGCCTGGCCCATCTGCGCGACGCAGAGGCCAAGCCGGCCACCGGCGCCGACGATCCTGCGGCCGTCCAGCTGAGCCGCGCACTCCTGGAGGCGCTCGCGGCCCGGCTGACCGGATCACCCGAGCTGGCGGAGCGGGCCGCCGAGACGGCCGAGGAAGCCAGGCCGGAACTTCCCCCGCACCTCTTGGACAAGCACCCCGAACTTCCTGCCCTGCTGCTGACCCATCTCGGTTCGGCACGTCTGTGGGCGGGGAGGTTCGAGGACGCCCGAGCCGCGCTGTCCCAGGTGGTGGCCTCTCCCGGCAAGGCCTCCACCGTACTGGCACGGGAGGAGTCGATGGGCCACCTGGCGCTGATCGACTATCTGAACGGCTGGCCGGCCCGAGCCGAGCACAAGGCCCTGGAGGCGGTGAGCGAGACGGAGCGCTACGGCCTCTCCCCGCCGTCCGGCTCCGGGATCGGGCAGGTGGTTCTGGCGGCCGTGGCCATCGACCGCAACGAGCTGGGCCGGGCCAGGGCCCTCCTCGACGAGGCCGCCGAGCTCTCCGTCGCGCCGCACGACCCGGTGACGGCCGCCGGACGGGCCATCGTGACGGCCCGGCTCCAGCTCGCCCAGGGCAATGCCCCGGCCGCCGTCGAGGCGGCGGACCCGGATGTCTCCGCCGCCGTGGCCTCACCGTGGGCGGACAGCCACGAGACGCTGGTGACGTCGGCCGCCTATCTGGCCGAAGGCCGGCCCGAGCAGGCCGCCGACGTCCTGCGGCAGCTCGCCGACGACCAGCCGTCGTGCGCCGTGGAAGCCGCTCGTATCCAGCTGGCCGTGGGCAACGAGGAGGCCGCCGTCGACCTTCTCGACTGTGTCCCCGCGGCCGGCCGGCCCGGCCCGGCGGTGACCGTCCGGGCGACTCTGGTCAGAGCCCAGGCCGCGGATGCCGCGGGGGACGCCGACGCCGCCCACCGACTCGTCGCACAGGCGCTCCTCGACGCCCGGCGCGAGCAGTTGCGGCGCCCCTTCCTGGACGCCGGGCGGTGGATCCGCCCGCTCCTGGTCACGGCACCGCTGAACGAGCTGGCGGCGGGGTGGCTCACCGCCGGTGCCTCGACGCACACGGGGCCGGCCGGGTCTCAGCCGCTCCCCCTGCCGATCGTCGTGGAGGAGCTCACCACACGGGAACTCGAGGTCCTTCAGCGACTGGCCCAGATGATGTCGACCCAGGAGATCGCCGCGGACCTGTTCGTGTCGGTGAACACGGTGAAGACCCACCTCAAGAGCCTGTACCGGAAGCTGGCGGTCAACCGCCGCAGCGCCGCGGTACGCCGTGGCCGGGAGATGGGACTGCTGTGACCGTGCCTTCCTCGGACGACCGGCGATCGGGACGACGGTTCACCTGTGCAGGGTGAGGCCGGGTGGGCCGAACGGCCGGACGATCTCAGTACGGGGCGCAGACCGCCGCACCAGGTCGCTCGCGGGAGCAAAGCCCATGCGCTACGAGATCCGGGTCGAGGGAAACATGTCGGAGACGCTGGCCAAGGCCTTTCCGGAGCTGGACCACGTCCTCATGTCGGGCCAGACGGTCCTGTTCGGTTCCGTCGTCGACGAGGCCCAGCTGTACGGGCTGCTGGCCCGCTGCCAGTCGCTGGGTCTGCGCGTCCTGGAGATGCGGCAGACGCCCGAGTGAGCCCCGAGTGAGCGAGGCCGGCTCACAGCTCCGACGCGGTGATCCGGCCGGAGCGTGCCGCGGCCCGCAGCGCCTCGAAGTCCCGCTCGTTCCGGTCGGCGTAGGACTGCGCGAACTCGGCGATCGCCCGGTCGAAGCGGTCGCTGCCGCCGAGGTACGCGGCGATGGCGACGGGGTCGCCGGACCGGGCGTGGGCCCGTGCCAGACTGGCGCCGCACAGCTGGGCGAAGAGGTTCAGCAGATCCGGTCCCATGGTCTCCGGCCTGGCGACGCCCTTCCAGTCGTGCAGCTGTCGCACATGGAAGTCCCGGCCCTTGCCGTCCAGACCCACCGTGTGCGTCCAGCCCAGGAGGATGTCGCTCGTCGCCTGGATCAGCCGCTGCCCGTTGACGACCCGGCGGCCCTGGTTGTCGTAGCGGTCGCCGCCCATCTGAGCGGCCAGCACCGACTCCTGTGCCTCCTTGGCCTGCAGCAGCAGGGGATCGTCGTCGTTCCCGCCGAGCAGGAGCAGCATCCAGCAGCGGGTGCCGACGCTGCCGACGCCCACCATCTTCCGGGCGATGTCGACCAGGTGGTAGCGGCGCAGCAGATGGCGGCGCTCGGGAGGCAGGGTGCGGGCGTATCCCTCCACCACGAGCCGCAGCATCTTCTCCTCCTCGTCACCCGACGAAGCGGAAACCAGGTCCCCCAGCGGAGTGATCAGCGGTGGGTCCGGAGTGATGCGACGGCCCTCGACCGTGGTGCGGGTGAGCTTCTCGAAAGCCTGCAGGTGCGTGCGGGTTCGGGCGGGCGCGACGGCCCGGGCGGCCTGGCGCCTGGCGTCCTTGTCCGTCGAGGAGGCGAGCAGCCTGCGCAGCCGGTCCGCGTCGTCCTGGGCGTACCAGACGTCGAGGGTGCGCATGTGCGCGAAGTCGCGCACCCGCTCCCGGTAGGCCCGCACGCAGGACCGTACGACCCGGTTCTGCTGTTGGAGGGAGAAGCCGTTCTCCCGGCCCGCGATCACCAAGCCGGCGGTCAGACGTTTGACGTCCCACTCGAAGGGTCCGGGGAAGGTCTCGTCGAAGTCGTCGATGTCGAAGACCAGATGGCCATCCGGTGAGGCGAACAGCCGGAAGTTCAGCGGGTGCGCGTCACCGCAGAGCTGCACTCCCAGACCCGTGTTGGGGGTGGGCCCGAGGTCCGCGGCCATGACCGCCGCCGCGCCGCAGTAGAAACACAACGGCGACTGAAGCATGCGGCCGTGACGGACCGGCACCAACTCCGGTACCCAGGAAGCCGACTGACGTTCCATCATCTCGACGGGACCGAACCGGTCGGGGCCGGCCTCGAACCACCCGTGGCACGAACGCGACGCACGGACCCGGGCGTGCCGACCGATCGCGGCCCGCTCGGCGGTCGACAGGGCTGCGCTGAAGTTCGGTACGGTCATGGCCCGGCCTCCCTGAGATCGCGCGTTCCGCCACGCGGTGTCGCGGCCTCCAGCCCACCGGCACGGCGACGCCGCCCGGATCACCCGGAACGGGTGACCCGGCCGCCGGTGCGGCGGAGGACGCTTGCCCCGAGGTCCCCGCACACCGCCCCGTCGGCGGTCCGGTGCCGACCCGCCCGACCCACGCGAGGAGGAGCCATGACCGTTCCGCGTGGTACGGCACCGCGTACCGGACCGCAGTTCAGTCCCGACGGGGCGGTCCGCGATCAGGAGGACGGCACCGAGCGGGCCCTGGAGCAGCTGGGCCGCTCCTGGACCTGGATCCTGGGGTCCGCGGTCGCGACGCTCGTCCCGGGCGTGCTGGTGCTGGTCTGGCCGGACGAGACCCTGCACGTCCTGGCCGTCCTCGTCGGTCTGTACCTGCTGGTGAACGGGGCGTTCCGATTCGTGGCGCTGTTCGCCGGACAGGGAATCGGCGAGCGGATCGCCGGACTGCTCATCGCCGTGCTGTACGTGCTGGCCGGAGTGCTGTGCCTGCGCAACCCGCTGCAGACCGTGACCGCGCTCTCGCTGGTCGTCGGGATCCTCTGGCTCGTGTCCGGGATCCTCACCCTCTACACGGCGATCACCGCCGAGGACCTGCCGCACCGCGGCTTCGTCCTGGGCGCCGCGGTGCTCGGCATCCTCGCCGGGGTCGTGGTCCTCGCCCTGCCGACCGAGTCGGCCCGCGCGCTGACCCGGCTGCTGGGTCTGTGGCTCGTCCTGCTGGGCCTGATGGAGCTGGTGCTCGCCCTCGCCTGGCGGGCGGCTCTGCGCAGGTCGGGCGTCATGGGCGGACCGGGCCCCTCGGCGGCGACCTGACGCCCCCGTTCACCCGCACCGGGTGAGGCCGTCCGCTACTTGCCGTGCGCACGCTGAGAAGGCAGAGAAAGGTGGCCGTACGGCCGCCCGGGACGGAGGAGAGCCATGAGCACGCCGACGTACCTCGCGTACGACTATCCGCTGCTGAGCGTCTTCTGGTCCATGCTGGTGTTCTTCCTGTGGATCATGTGGTTCGTCCTGCTCTTCCGGATCGTCGTCGACATCTTCCGCGACGACGACATGGGCGGCTGGGCGAAGGCCGGCTGGCTGGCGCTCGTCATCCTCCTGCCCTTCCTCGGGGTGTTCGTCTACGTGATCGCCCGCGGCAAGAGCATGGGCCGCCGTGAGGTGGCACAGGCCCAGGCGCAGCAACGGGAGTTCGACTCCCACATCCGCAGGACCGCCGGAAGCGGCGGCGGGTCCAGCAGCGTGGACGAACTCGCCAGGCTGTCGGAGATCCGCGCCCGCGGCGACATCACCGACCAGGAGTACGCCAGGGCCAAGGATCTGGTGCTCAGTGGAACGAGGTACTCAGGATGACCGCCACGCACACCGCACACGCTCCCTCGACGAAGCAGAACTGGGCCTCCGGCCTGACGGCCTTCGCCGCCGTCATGCTGACGATCGCCGGCCTCCTCGCCATCTTCCGGGGGATCATGGCGATCGCCGAGGACGACGTCTTCGTCAACACCCGTAACTACGTCTTCCAGTTCGACCTCACCGGCTGGGGCTGGGTCCACCTCGCCCTCGGCGTGGTCGCCGTGATCGTCAGCATGGGACTGTTCGTGACGTCCACCTGGGCGCGTGTCGCAGGGGTGGGCGTCGCGGCCCTCGTCATCATCGCCAACTTCCTCTCGCTGCCGTACTACCCGGTGTGGTCGGTCGTGATGATCGCGATGTCGGGGTTCATCATCTGGGCCCTGTGCGTGGTCCGGCGGGACGACACCTCCGCGATGTGACGGACGGGTAAGGACATGGGTCGGCACCGCGGCTCGGGCACGAGCACGAAGCCTGCGGCGGACCCGCCCTCGGGCAGTGTCCTCAGGGCACGGGTCGCGCTGCTCGCCCTGCTGGGCAGCGTGCTCGTGCCGCTGATCGTCGCAGGTCTGCGCAGCGTGCTGTGGGCGCTGGTCGGCCTCGCCGGCCTGGCGCTCGCCGCCGTCGGCGTGTGGTGGACGCTGGCCCACACCGGTGTGCTGCGTGTCCTCGGGGTGGTGCTGTCGGTGACCGCGCCCCTGGCCGTGCTCGCCCTGTACGCGTCCTCCGGCATGCTGGGTCCCGCCTGTCTGTCGCTGGCCCTGTGGGCCCTGGCCGTCGCCGCGGCGCACACCGCGCTGGCACCCTCGCAGACCGCCCGGCAGCCCAAGACGGCCGAGACCCCGCACAGCCCCTGGATCCTGATGAACCCGCGCTCCGGCGGGGGCAAGGTGAACCGGTTCCATCTCGCCGAGAAGGCACGGGCGGCGGGCGCCCGGGTGGTGCTGCTCGAGGCGGGGCAGGACGTCGTGGACCTCGCGCGCCGGGCCGTGGCCGAGGGGGCCGATCTGCTGGCCGTGGCGGGCGGGGACGGCACCCAGGCGCTGGTGGCCGAGGTGGCGGCGCATCACGACGTGCCGTTCGCCGTGATCCCCGCCGGCACCCGCAACCACTTCGCCCTCGACCTCGGCCTGGACCGGGAGGATCCCGCCGCGAGCCTGGAGGCACTCACCGACGGCGTGGAGCTCCGCGTCGACCTCGGGTTCGCCGCCGACCGGGTGTTCGTCAACAACGCGTCCTTCGGGACCTACGCGTCCGTGGTCGCCGACCCCGCCTACCGGGACGCCAAGGTGCACACCGCCCTGCAGACCCTTCCCGAACTCCTCACCGGCAAGGACGCGCCCGCGCTGCGCATGCGGGCCGGGGGCTCCGAGGCGGAGCGCCTGCAGGCGCTCCTGGTCAGCAACAACCCCTACCGGCGCGCGGTCGACTCGGCCCATCCGGGACGCCGGGAACGGCTGGACTCGGGACGGCTCGGTGTGCTGTGCGTCCGCGTCGGCAACACCGCTCAGGCGGCCCGTCTGATGCGCGGCCCGCGGTCCGGGTCGGTCATGCGGCTGAACGCCGAGGTAGTCGTGGTCGAGGCGGACTCGGACGCCGTGGCGGTCGGCATCGACGGGGAGTACGTCACGCTGCCGGCACCGGTGGTGTGCCGGTCCGCCCCCGCGGCCCTGCGGGTGGTCGTGCCGCGTCACCGGCCCGGAGTGCCGGCGTCCGGTGGCCCCGCGGACTGGCCGCGGGTGGCGAGGCTCGGGTTGGGCCGCCTCGCCCCGCACCGCCGACGGAGCGCACCCGCCACCTGAGCCGAATCGGCCCGAGTGGCACGCCCGTTCGGCGTCCACCCGGGCCAAAACCCCTGACAACGCAGCGAATCGTGCCACAGACGCCAGGCCGTGAGCTCGCCCAGCGCCCCCCACGGACCGGCCCCGCGCGGCGAGGCTCGGATTGGGCCGCCTCGCCCCGCACCGCCGACGGAGCGCACCCGCCACCTGAGCCGAATCGGCCCGAGTGGTACGCCGTTTCGGCGTCCACCCGGGCCAAGCTCCCTGACAGCGCGGGGAGTTGTGTCACAGAGGCCGGTCGTGCGGTCGCCCGGCGGCCTCCTGCGCGGCGGTCAGGTCGTCGACGGTCTGGGTCGTCGCGAGGAGTTCGGCCGCCACCGGCGCGAGTGCCTCGGGCGTGAGGAACCCCTCCGCGAGGGGCAGGCCGCCCGCTTCACGGACGGCTTCGCGCAGGTGCTTGGCCCACAGGTGTTCCAGCAGGACGAACCCGGCCGCGGTGCCCGGAAGGAGTTCCTGGGCGAGAGACCTGAGGTCGTCCGGTGTGAACCCGACGTCCTTCGGTGCGGGGCCGTCCTCCTCCCCCGCGCCGGCTTCCGCCCCCGTCGCCTCCTCGAAGTGCGGGGCCAGCCCCAGCAGCGCCTCGATCATCTCGCCCATGCCCTCGGCCCGGTAGTCCAGTCCGACGGTGTCCCCTTCGCCGTCCTTCTGCAGGAACAGCACGTCGAGGACACGGATCTGCCCGCTGCTCTCCAGCGCTCCCAGCTCTTCGAGGACACGGCCCTCGAACTGCGTGTCCGGGCCGAACCCGAGGGTCACCAGTTGCACGGGCCCGAGTGTCGTCATGGCGTCTCTCCTCTCCCCCGCCCGGGACTCATCAAGCCCGATCGGCCCCGCCCGCGCCTCACCCTCCGGAGGTGAGCCCGCCCGGGCCGCCGAGGCGGGGGCCCGTGCTGCCGTACCAGTCGTGTACGACGGTGGTGCCGACGACGAGGTCCTGGAGGGAGGCGCCGCGTCGGCTGACCGGGATCCACAGCAGCCCCAGCGGCACGAGCGCGCACAGCACGGCACGCAGGAGGGCCCTGCCCGGGGACATCCGTCGCCCTGAACGACCGGTCACGCGCAGGCCCATCATCTGGTCCCCCACCGTGCGACCGCCGAGGAACCAACTGCCCGCGAGATAGGCGACGAAGAGGACGTAACCGAGGACGGCGGTGACGACGGGATCGGGGTCGGGGAACGAGAACGGAGGGCCCGTCAGCAGGAACCGCGCCGCAGCGTAGGCGAGTTCGAGGAAGAACAGGAGCGCGAGCACGACGAGGACGTCAACGGCGGCGGCCACCGTACGCGACACGAGCCCGGCCGGCACTCCCTGGACGACCGGCAGGCCACGCGGGCGCGTCGACGCTGTCACAGCGCCTCCACCTGGGGAACGGGCCCGGCGGCGGGCCGGTCGGTGGAATCCGTGCCCGCTCTGCGCAGCAGCCGGTCCGCGATGCGCTGCACGAGCCGGTCGGCGCGCGCGTTCTGTTCCCGGAACGCGTCCAGCGTCTCCGCCGTGATGCTGCCGCCCGTGTCCCGCACCATCCGGCCGATGTCCATTTCCTCCAGGACCAGTTCGGTGTACGTGACCAGGTCGACGCGGGCGAGGACCGCGTCGATGTCGATCCGGGAGGCGACACGATCGACATCGAGCCGGTCGGCCACGGCGTCGAGGTCTATCTCGTCGAGGACGGCCGCCGCCAGCACCTGTACGAGCCTCCGGGCCGCCGACAGCGCCTCGTCCCGCGCCCGCAGGCGTTCGGCAGCGCCACGCGCGCTCCAGTGGGCCACACGACGGCCGACGGCATCGGTGGCGCCGGACGGCACGAGACCGCGCACGGCCGCCCGGGTAGCGGGCGCGGTCCGCGCCGCAGCACCCAACAGCGCCGTGGACAGCCGGTGTTGGGCTTCCAGGGCGAGACCGAGAGCCGCATCGGAAGCGGCCGCTGCGGTCGGGTGCCGTTCGCGTACCCGGACGCCTCCTGCCCTCGCCGCGGTCCGTACGGCCAGGTCGGTCAGGCCCAGCGCCAGGCGGGTGGCGTGCAGGAAGGAGCCGTCGGGCGACGGCACGGGCGGGGTCGGGCTGTCGGGAACGCTCATCGCGCTCACCCCTCACCGAGTGCTGGCGTGGAGGCCCCGGCGGCCCACTCGGCTCCGGTGTGCCGGCGGAAGGCGGCCACGGCGGTCTCCACGGTGGGGTAGAAATGGGCCGGATCGATGGTGCGGGTGAGTCCGTAGCGCTCGATCTTCCGCCGCACCGGGTCCTTGAGTTCGGCGAAGACGAGATGCACGTGCCGGGCGTTGAGCGCCACGTCGAGATCGACCAGGACATCGGCGGCGGTGGTGTCCACGTCCGTCATGGGCTCCGCCGCGATCACGATCCAGCGCGGCGGCGGGCTGGTCGCGGACAGCCGGCGCACCTCGTCGCGGAAGGTCTTGGCGTTGGCGAAGAACAGCGGCGCGTCGAACCGGTAGATCACCAGCCCGGGCAGCCGTTCGGCCTCGGGATAGGAACGGATGTCGTGGTAGCCCTCGATGCCCGGGACCCTGCCCAGCACGGTGTCGTACGGCCACCAGGCGCGCCGGAAGACGTTGAGGACGGAGAGCGTGACGGCGATCGCGATGCCGGGCAGCACCCCGAGCAGGGCCACACCGAGGAAGGCCGCGACCGACAGCAGGAACTCCACCCGCCGCTGCCGCCACAGCCGTACGGTCCCGGGCAGGTCGGCCAGCGAGAGGGACGCGGCAATGACCACGGCGGCCAGGGCGGGTTGGGGGAGGTTGCGGAAGAGGCCCGGTACCAGGACCAGCATGAGCACGATCAGGGTCGCTCCGACGACCCCGGTCAGCTGACTCCTGGCGCCCGCGCGCTCGGCGACGGCCGTACGGGAGCCGCTCGCGCTGACGGGGAAGCCCTGGAAGAGCCCCGCCGCCAGGTTCGCGACTCCGACCGCCGCCATCTCCTGGTTGCCGCGGACCTCCTGACCGGTGCGGGCGGCGAACGCCGAGGAGTTGGAGATGGTGTCGGCGAGCGACACCACGGCGATGCCCAGCGCACCGCCGAACAGCGGCGCCAGGTCGTCGACCCGCACATGCGGCACCGTGAACGGCGGGAAGCCCTCCGGCAGCGGCCCGACGAGTCCGACGCCGTGCTCACCGAGGCTGAAGACCGAGGACGCGAGGATCGCCAGCGCGACCATCACCAGCACCGCGGGGACCTTCGGGAGGAACCGCTGCAGTACGAGGATCAGCACCAGTCCGCTGATTCCGAGGGCGGCAGCGGCCGGTACCGTCGCCCCGTCGGCGAGTTTGCGCACCAGGCCGGCGCATTCGCCGATGAGATTGTCCGCCTCGACCTTGAAGCCCAGCAGCTTCGGCAGCTGACCGACGAGGATGGTCAGGGCCAGGCCGTTCATGTAGCCGATCATCGTCGGCTTGGAGATCAGGTCGGCGATGAAACCGAGCCGCGCCACGGAGGCGAGGATCATGATGCCGGCCACCATGACGGCGAGCATCGACGCCAGGGCCACCGCCCGGTCCGGATCGCCGCCCGCCGCGACCAGGGGCAGGACGGCGGCGGCGATCATGGGTCCGAGCGAGGAGTCGGGGCCCAGCACCAGGATCCGGGAGGGACCGCACACCGCGTAGCCGAGCAGACAGAGGATCGTCGTGTACAGACCCGTGATGGGCGGTAGACCCGCGAGTTCGGCGTACGCCATGCCCTGCGGCACCAGCAGCGTCGTCAGGGCGGCCCCGGCGACCACGTCCTTGACCAGCCACGGCCGCTGGTAGTCCGACAGCGTTCGCACCCCGGGGACCGCCCGCAGCCGGTCCACCGCCCAGTGGGTGTCGCTGCCGGTGGTCACGGGCACTCCTTCCGGCGGGAGGCGTCATGCCCCGGTCGGCCGTACCCTCGCAGAATCGACCGTCCCGACGCCCCACGGCCTCACCCCCAGCGGGTGACCGGAGCTGCGGAGACCCGCTCAGTCCTCGTCGCCGCTCGGAATCACCACGAGGAACGCGTCGGACTTCAGGTCCATGACGACCGTCGCCGGTTCGCCCTCGGCGCGGCGCCTCGCCGCGTACTCCTCTGCCGGCCACGATCCGCGCGGAGCTCCCGCAGGAAACCGCTCCAACACCTTCGCGCCCATAGCAGCAGCACCTCCAGTTTCAACCTCGACTTCCGACAACGGCTGCGTAGTGTTCGCGTGCCCCCTATCGGCGCGGACATGTCCACCGTTCACGGACGGACCTGTCGACAGGCGTGAGCGCGGCCGACTGCGGAGGCGCTGCATCCGCGACGGCGGCGACAGTGGAAGTGATATCGGGGAGCAACTTCCGCGGAGGGACTGGAGCCGATGAACGCTGACGAGGACGCACCGGGTCTGACGTGCCTGGTCACGGGGGCGACGGGATACATCGGCGGCCGGCTGGTGCCCGAGCTTCTCGCCGCCGGCCATCGCGTGCGCTGCCTGGCCCGGTCGCCGGGCAAGCTGCGCGACCACCCCTGGGCCGGCCGGGTGGAGGTGGTGCGGGGCGACGTCACGGACGCCGACTCCATCGCCGCGGCCCTGCGCGGAGTCGACGTGGCCTACTACCTGGTGCACGCCCTGGGCACGGGCGAGGACTTCGAGGAGACCGACCGCCGGGCCGCCCGCCTGTTCGGCGAGGCCGCCCGGGCCGCGGGCGTGCGGCGCATCGTCTATCTGGGCGGTCTGACGCCCTCGGGCGTCGCGGAGCAGGAGTTGTCGCCGCATCTGCGCTCCCGGGCCGAGGTGGGCCGGATCCTGCTGGACTCGGGCGTGCCCACCACCGTGCTGCGGGCGGCCGTCGTCATCGGCTCGGGCTCGGCCTCCTTCGAGATGCTGCGCTACCTCACCGAACGCCTGCCCGTGATGATCACTCCCAGCTGGGTGCGCACCCGGATCCAGCCCGTGGCCGTGCGCGACGTGCTAAGCCAACTCGTCGGCAGCGCCCGGATGCCGGCCGACGTCAACCGCGCCTTCGACATCGGCGGTCCCGACGTGCTGACCTACCGGGACATGATGCTGCGCTACGCGGCCGTGGCGGGCCTGCCACGGCGCATCATCGTGCCGCTGCCCGTCCTCACCCCCGGTCTGTCCAGTCACTGGGTCGGGCTGGTCACCCCGGTCCCGGCGGGGATCGCGCGACCGCTGACCGAGTCGCTGCGCCACGAGGTCGTCTGCCACGAGCGGGACATCGTCCGGTACGTGCCCGACCCTCCCGGGCATCCCATCGGTTTCGACGATGCCGTACGGCTGGCCCTGCAGCGAGTCCGTGAAGCCCGGGTCGCCACCCGCTGGTCCTCGGCGTCCGTGCCCGGCGCGCCCAGCGACCCGCTGCCCACCGACCCCGACTGGGCGGGCGGCAGCCTGTACAGCGACGAGCGGGAGGTGCTCGTCGACGGCTCCCCGGAAGCCCTGTGGCGGGTGATCGAGGGCATCGGCGGCGACAACGGCTGGTACTCCTTCCCGCTCGCCTGGGCGGTGCGGGGCCGTCTGGACCGGCTCGTGGGCGGTGTGGGACTGCGCCGGGGGCGCCGTGACGCGGCCCGGCTGCGGGCCGGCGACTCGCTGGACTTCTGGCGCGTGGAGGAGATCGAGCCGGGCCGTCTGCTGCGGCTGCGCGCGGAGATGCGCCTGCCCGGGCTCGCCTGGCTGGAGATGCACGCCGGGACATGTCCCGACGGCCGCACCCGCTACCTACAGCGGGCGCTGTTCCATCCGCACGGGCTGCTCGGGCACGCCTACTGGTGGAGCGTCTCCCCCTTCCACGCCGTCGTCTTCGGGGGCATGGCCCGCAACATCGCCCTCGCGGCGGCCCGCGAGCCGGTCACCCCGGCGGGGGAACACGCACCCCGCGGTTGACGGCCGCATCCGCCGTGTCCACAGCGTCGGAAGCAGGTCACCGGAAGCCGTACACACGCCCCCGGAGCACCACCATGAACGTCTCGATCGTCCTGTTCACCGCCGACCTCCGCCTGCACGACCACCCGCCTCTGCGGACGGCGAACGAGTCCCGCGAGGTCGTCCCGCTCTTCGTCCGGGACAGAGGCGTGACCGGCGCCGGGTTCGCCGCGCCCAACCGGCTCGCGTTCCTCGCCGACTGTCTGCGGGATCTCGACGGCGGGCTGCGCGAGCGCGGCGGCCGGCTGATCGTGCGCTCCGGTGACGTCGTCGAGGAGGTGTGCAAGGTGGCCGCCGAGACGGACGCCGACGAGGTGCACATGGCCGCCGACGTCAGCGCGTACGCGCACCGGCGCGAGCTGCGGCTGCGCCGGGCGCTGGAGGCGGAGGGGCGGCGGCTGCACGTCCACGACACCGTGACCACGGCCGTGACGCCCGGCGCGCTGACCCCGGCCTCCTCGGACCACTTCGCCGTCTTCACCCCGTACTACCGGCAGTGGACCGGGGTGCACCTGCGTGAGGCGCTGGCGGCGCCGCGCGCCCTCCGCGTCCCGGACGGTGTCGGTTCCGAGGAGCTTCCCTCGCGCACGCGCCTTCAAGGGCTCGCGGCGGGCCTGGCCGAGGGCGGGGAGACGGCGGGCCGGAGGCGGCTGGCCTCGTGGCTGCGGGCCGGGATCGCGTCGTACGAGGACCAGCACGACGACCTGGCGGGCGACGGCACGTCACGTCTCTCGCCGCACCTGCACTTCGGCACGCTCTCCCCCGTCGAACTCGTCCACCGGGCACGCGCGGCGGGCGGCCCGGGCGCAGAGGCGTTCGTACGGCAGCTCGCCTGGCGGGACTTCCACCGGCAGGTGCTGGCCGCGCGGCCCACCGCCGCCACCGCCGACTACCGCACCAAGCGCGACCGCTGGCGCTCCGAGCGCACCGCCCGCGAGGACGTGCGGGCCTGGAAGGAGGGGCGCACCGGCTACCCGGTGATCGACGCGGCGATGCGGCAGTTGCGCCACGAGGGCTGGATGCACAACCGCGGACGGCTGCTGACCGCGAGCTTCCTCACCAAGACCCTGTACGTCGACTGGCGGGTGGGCGCCCGGCACTTCCTGGAGCTCCTGGTCGACGGCGACGTGGCCAACAACCAGCTCAACTGGCAGTGGATGGCGGGCACCGGCACCGACAGCCGCCCCAACCGGGTCCTCAACCCCGTCACCCAGGCCAGGCGCTACGACCCCGACGGGGCGTACGTCCGCCGCTGGGTCCCCGAGCTCGCCGCTGTCGAGGGCCCCGCGGTGCATGAGCCGTGGAAACTCCAGGGCCTGGACCGTGCCGCCATCGACGACTACCCGGATCCCGTGGTGGAACTCTCCGCCGGTCTCGCCCGCTTCCGGCAGGGGCGCGGCGGCGACTGAGCGCTGTCTACCGCGGTGATTCGGTGCGGTGTGTGCCGGAGAGGACGGCGAGGGCGTCCTCGAGGCTGGGGGGCCTGAGCATGCCGCGGGCCGACCGGCCGGACCGGCCGGGTCCGCCGAGTACGACCACGGGCCGGCGGCGTGCGCCCTTCATCCCCCACTGGGTGCCGGCCAGATGACCGGCCAACGGCGCACTTGCGGTGGAGCGCGCCTGCGCCCACAGCACCACGGCCGACGGTCCCAGTCGCTGCACCGCCGCGGCGAGCGCCTCCGCCGGTACGGCGGCGCCGAACATCCTGCTGGGCACGCCGAGTTCGCTCAGCGCGGCGTTGAGCGCCTCGATCGGCAGGGTGTGCTGTTCGCCGGTACGCAGGCCAGCAGCACGGGGCCGGTGACCGCTGCCTCGGCCCGTGGCGCGGGGGGCCGGGTACTGCGCCGCAGGACGGTGGAGACGTGCCAGGAGAGCAGGTGCTCGACCTCGACGTAACGGTCGCCCGACGACGCCCACTTGCGGCCCACCGCGTGCAGCGTCGGCACCATCACCTCCTGCCACGCGACAACGACTCCGTACCGCGCCACTGCCCCGGTCAGCTGCTCCTCGACGGCCGGGGCGTCCAGGCGTACGGCGGCGCGGGCCAGCCCCCGGCACTCCAGACGCACGTCTCCGAGGGGCAGCGAGCCGGCTGCCTTCGAGCGTTCCGGGGCCGCCGGCTCCACGGGCCGCGGGGGTGTGTCCGGGGGACGCGCCGGCCGTCTTCTTGGCGGCGCGCGCGGCTTCGGCGGGCGGTACCCCCGACGAGGTCAGCCGGCACATCGCCTCCAGCACCGACACGTCCCCAGGGCTCCAGCGCCGGTGCCGTCCGTCGGCGCGGACCGCCGGCCCGATGCCGTACCGGCGGTCCCACGAGCGCAGCGTGGTCGGCGAGACACCGAGCCGGCGTGCCAGCGCACCCGTGGTCAAGGAGACGTCGCCGCCAGCCTCGGCAGCCCGCAGCGAGCCGTCGCCGGTGGTCGCGGTGTGCCCGGGCGGGGGCGGCCGGCTCATGGGACCACCTTACGACGCACGACCGATGCGAGTTTCCGGCCGCCGCAGGCCCGCCCGACCGTCGTCCCCACTTGCCCCTCAGCGGCCCGCCGCGAGACGTGTCGTCGGTCAACTGGTGTTCTCCCAGGGGCGAATGGCTTATTCCGCACCTATTCCGGATATGTCATCGGCATGCGTCGGCACTACTCGGCGGGGGCGGCATGGGTGTGGGCAATGCGGTGGAGCAGGCGCTGAGCGCGGAGCCCGACGAGCAGCGGCGCGAGGTCAGTGGGGCCTTCGACCGCGTCGCCGACGAGGTGCTGGTCGGAACCTGGTACCGCCCGCGGGGCACCGGGATCCGCCGGCTGCTCTTCGACGACCACCGCGCCGGCTCAGACCATGACGCCGCCAGGCACGCCAACATCACCCGTCCGCGGGCCACGTCACGGCACTGGGGCCCGGTGCGCAAAGGGTCGGCCGGCTGGATGACCCACTACAACGCGGCGTGCTTCCTCGCCCTCGCCATGATGCTGTCCGAGGACAGTCTGCCGGACGGCTACGACGCCGGCCACTGGCTGCAGGACTGCACGAGGGCCGCCCTCAACCAGCTCGACCGCAGCCTGCGTACGTCCGACAGCACCCTCACTGGCGACTGGATCGCCCACGACCCCGATCTCGACCCCTTGTGGGGCACCGACGCCGGGCGGGCCTGGGCCCGGTTCATGAAGGCGGCGGACTGACCGCATCGCTGCGGCCGGCGGCGTCAGGCCCCCTCCCCCGCACCGCCCCCGGCGCGGAAGGAGATCCACACGTCCGGCGGCAGGTCGGGGCGGTCCGGGACCGGGCGGGTCTCCTCGGTCCAGGCGCCCGGGGCGAGTGCGGAGGCGACGCGGCGCCAGAAGCGGACGGCGGGCTCGTTCTCGTACTGGAAGGCGATCTCCCACGGGCCGGGGTGGCGCTGTACGACCTCGCGGACCGCGCGTGTCCCGATGCCCTCGCGGCGCGCGCCGCGTACCACGAAGAAGCTGTTCAGCACGCGTGTCGGCCCGTTCAGCCCGCGGACGAACGCGAACCCCGCGGGCCGGTCCCCGCGCAGGAGCAGGTACGGCGCCCAGCCCTCCTCGGTGAAGGCGGCGTCGACCCGCTCGCTGCGGAACGTCCCGTCGGGGTGGGGCAGGACGCCCATGAACCCGGACAGGTCGTGACGGAACATCAGCCACAACCGCTCGACGGTGGGGCGGTCCTCGGCGGTGGCGGGGCGGACGGACACGTCTGGCACGGGGGTCCTGCCTTTCAGCGGGCATGGGAAAAGCCTCCCCGGGCGGATGGTGGTCCGCCCGGGGAGGCTTCACGGATGACGAGACTCTAGCCCAGGCGCGGCAGGGGCACCGCGCCTTTTTCAGGTGGCCGCAGGCTCCGGTTCCGGCGGGGTCAGGTACTCCTCGGAGATCTCCTTCGGGCCGAACGGCCACACCTTCTCGAAGCGCGCCCACAGCACGTACGCGAGACAGCCGAGGGCCAGCCAGGCCAGCGACCACTCGATGGGATGGCGGCCGGGCGAGTTCTTGTCGGCGTATCCGTAGATCACGCACCAGCCCACGAAGGCGACGATGCTCGGCACCGGGTACAGCCACATTCGGTACGGCCGTTTCAGCGTCGACTGCCGCTTGCGCAGCACCGTCAGGGCGATGATCTGGGCCAGCGCCTGGACGATGACCATCACCGTGGTCAGCAGCTGGATCAGGGTCGCGAGGTCGGTGTGCCGGCCGATGAGGAAGCCGATCGCCGTGAACACGCCCATGGTCGCCAGACCCAGCATCGGGAAGCGGTGCTTGGGATGCAGCTTGGCGTAGGGGCGGAAGAAGACCCGCTCACGGGCCGCGTCGTAGGGAACCCGCGAGCCGCCGAGCAGGCCGGTGAAGACGGAGGCGAAGGCCGTGATCAGGATGAGCACGGTGACCGTGTCGGCGGCCGCCTTGCCCCAGGTCTTCTCCAGCACCGCCGAGGCCACCGAGGTGGAGGCGATGTCCTTGGCGTCCGTCATCCGGTGCCAGTCGATCACACCCAGCGTGCCGATCTGCAGCAGCAGGTAGATCGTCATGATGCCGAGGATGGCGTAGATGATCGAGCGGGGCAGGACCCGGCCGGGGTCCTTGATCTCGGCACCCATGTAGGCGGTGGTGTTGTAGCCGAGGTAGTCGTAGATGCCGATGGTCAGACCGGCCGCGAAGCCGATCCAGAAGTGGTTGCTGCCCAGGTCGAAGGCGTGGGCGGGGTAGGTGAAGGCGAGGTGCGCGCTGAAGTCGGTCGCCGCGGCGAGGATCACCAGCACCACGGAGGCGATCATGACCGCCCACATCACCGCGGTGATCCGGGCGATGTTCTCGATGCCCCGCCACAGCAGGACAACCACGAGCACGATGACGCCGAGGCCGATCAGATCGCCCTGGGTCTTGGTCAGGTCCGGGGCGAGATAGCCCAGGTACTGGACGAAGCCGACGACACCGGTCGACATGATGAGCGGGATGAAGAGCATCGCCGTCCAGACGAACAGGAACGGCATCAGCCGGCCCGTGCGGTACTGGAAGGCCTGGCGCAGATAGACGTAACTGCCGCCGGAACCGGGCATCGCGGCGCCCAGTTCGGCCCACACCAGCCCGTCGGCGAGGGCGAGGACCGCGCCCGCGACGAACCCGATCACCGCCTGCGGACCGCCGAAGGCGGCGACCATCAGCGGGATCGTGACGAACGGGCCGATGCCGCACATCTGGCTCATGTTGATGGCGGTGGCCTGGAACAGGCCTACGCGACGGACGAAACCACCATTGGGTGGCGGACTACCGGACATGGGGACTCCCGAGGCACCGGGCGCTGGGCAGCCCAAGGCTGGCCCGGCGAGACTGACTGGCCGATAAAGTTAAGGAGGCTTACTTGATGCGTCAAGAGGCCCCAACAGATAAGTGAGAATGGTGCGATGCCCGCCAGTGACGCCGTAGACCAGCAGGAACAGCCCTGGAACCGCCGGCGGCTGCGCAGCACCAACGAGCGCCTGCTGCTCGACCGGCTGCGGGCCGCGGGGGCGGCCTCTCGTGCCCAGCTCGCGCGGGAGACGGGTCTGTCCAAGCCGACGGTGTCCAGCGCCCTCGCCTCCCTGGCAGCGGCGGGACTCGTACACGAGGTGGGTACGCACGCACCGGAAAGAGGCCGCATCGCCGTTCTGTACGCACCCGACCCGGCGGCCGGCTACGCGCTCGGCATCGACGTCGGCCGCAGCTGGCTGCGGGTCGCGGTCGCCGACCTGGACGGCTCCGTGGTCGCCCGCTCCGAGGTGCGCAACCGGGCCCGCAGCTCCCGGGCGATGGCCGACCTGGTGGTGACGACGGCCCGTCAGGTGGTCGCCGGTTCCGGGGTGGCGCCGGACGAGGTGGTGCACGCGGTGGTGGGCACGCCGGGGGTGTACGACGAGAAGCAGCACCGGGTGCGGTACGCGATGCACCTGCCGGGCTGGGGGCGGGCCGGGCTCTTCGACCGGATGCGGGAGGAGCTGGGCGTGCCGCTGGAGGTGCACAACGACGCCAATCTGGCCGCGCTCGGCGAGTACACCTACGGCGTCGGCGCGGGCAGCAGGCTGTTCGCGTACATCCTGATCGGCACCGGGCTCGGCATGGGCGTGGTCAGCGACGGGCGGCTGTTCACCGGGGCGCACGGGCTGGCCGGGGAGATCGGGTTCCTGCCGTGGCCGGGGCAGCAGAAGCCGGAGCGATTGGAGGACGCGGTGTCGGGGGTGGCCGTGGTGGAGGCGGCACGCCGGTTCGGGATGAGCGGGCAGCTCACCGCGAAGGCCGTGTTCGACGCGGCCCGGCGGGGGGACGAGGCGGCGGTACAGGCGGTGCGGCTGGAGGGCGAGCGGATCGCGCACACGGTCGCGGCCGCGGCGGCCGTACTCGACCCCGATCTGGTGGTGCTCGGTGGCGGAGTCGGCCACAGCGTGGACCTGCTGCTCAAGCCGGTGCGGGATCATCTGCGGACGCTGACCCCGCTGCGGCCGAGGATCGCGCCCAGCCGGCTGGGCGAGGACGCGGTGCTGCTGGGCGCGGTGGCGACGGCGCTCGGGACGGCCCGGGACGTGGTGTTCGAGCGCCGTTCGGCCGCGTCCTGAGCAACTCGCGCGGGCCACACGGTGATTGACACGGCCCACGAGGCGCCTTAGCGTGACCCGCGTTAGTAAAGTTTCCTAACTTTACGAAGGGGCTGGAGACTCCGTGAACAGACACCGTCTCGCCACGGCCGCCGTAGTCCTGGGTCTGCTGGGTCCCCTGACGACCAGCGCCTGGGCCGACCCCCACCACCGGGCCGCCCCACCGGGCCGGCTCACCCGGGTCCCGTCCGCCGCGGGCAGTACGACGGCCCTGTCCGGCTACACGATCCAGTCGACGGCGAAGGTCTCCGACCCGGCGTCCGACGTCTCCTCCCCCGGCTATCCGGCGAGCGGCTGGTATGCGGCAGGCCCCCGCTCCACGGTCCTCGCGGCCCTGCTCGCCGACGGCGTCCACGCCGACCCCTTCTATTCGACCAACCAGCAGAAGATCCCCAAGGCCGACTTCCAGGTCCCCTGGTGGTACCGCTCCGACTTCACGGTCGCCGACACCGCCGAGCGCACCTACCTCGACTTCAGCGGGGTGATCTCGGCGGCCGACGTCTACGTCAACGGCAAGCAGGTCGCCACCACGAAGGACGTCACCGGCGCCTACACCGACCACGAACTGGACGTCACCGCGCTGGTCCGTCAGGGCACGAACACCGTGGCGTTCCGGATCCAGCCCAACGACCCGAACAAGAACCTCACCATGGGCTGGATCGACTGGCTGCAGCCGCCGCCCGACGAGAACATGGGCATCGTCCGTGACGTCGTCGTCCGGCGCGGCGGCCCGGTCGCCCTGCGGGACGCCCACGTGGTGACGAAGCTGGAAGTCCCCTCTTTCGCCTCGGCCGACCTCACCGTCAGGGCGCAGGCCCGCAACGACTCCGACGCGCCGGTGACGGCCACGGTCTCCGGCAGCATCGGTCCGACGACGTTCACCCGGCCCGTCTCCCTCGCCGCGCACGAGACGAAGACCGTCACCTTCACCCCGTCCGACGTGCCCGGCCTCCACCTCACCTCCCCGAAGGTCTGGTGGCCGGCCGGCATGGGCGGCCAGCCCCTGTACGACCTGAACCTCACCGCGTCCGTCTCCGGCACCCCCTCCGACACCGCGCACCAGAGCTTCGGCATCCGTGACGTCCAGGCGCCCCTGAACTCGGACGGCACCCGCCAGTACCGCGTCAACGGCCGCAAGCTGCTGATCAAGGGCGGCGGCTGGTCGCCGGACGAGTTCCTGCGCTGGGACCGGACGTACGTCGAGGACCGGCTGAAGTACGCCCTCGACCTGGGCCTCAACACCATCCGCCTCGAAGGCCACCTCGAACCCGACGAGTTCTTCGACCTCGCCGACCGCTACGGCATCCTGACGCTGCCCGGCTGGGAGTGCTGCGACAAGTGGGAGGGCCAGGTCAACGGAGGCGAGTCCGGCGACAAGTGGACGGCCGCCGACTACCCGGTCGCGCAGGCATCGATGGCCGCCGAGGCCGCCCGGCTGCGCGACCACCCGAGCGTGATCTCCTTCCTCATCGGCAGCGACTTCGCCCCCGACGCGACGATCGAGAAGAACTACCTCGACGCCCTGAAGGCGGCCGACTGGAACGTCCCCGTCGTGGCCGCCGCCTCCGACAACTCCTCACCGCAGCTGGGCAGTTCGGGCATGAAGATGACCGGCCCCTACGACTGGATCCCGCCCAACTACTGGTACGCCAAGCGCGAGGGCGGCGCCACCGGCTTCAACTCCGAGACCAGCGCGGGCCCCGACATCCCCACCCTCGACACGCTGCGCCGCATGATGTCCCCGGCCGAACTCGACACCCTGTGGAAGGACCCGAGCGCCAAGCAGTACCACCGCTCGCCGTCCTCCACCTTCGGCACCCTCAAGCTCTACGACAACGCCCTCACCGGCCGGTACGGCGCCCCGACCGGCCTCACCGACTACGTCAGGAAGGCCCAGCTCGCGCAGTACGAGAACGTCCGGGCGCAGTTCGAGGCGTACGGGCGCAACGCCACCGACTCCTCCAAGCCCTCGACGGGCGTCGTCTACTGGATGTTCAACAGCGGCTGGACATCGCTGCACTGGCAGCTGATGGACCGTTACCTCGACCAGGGCGGCGCCTACTTCGGGGCCAAGAAGGCGAACGAGCCGCTGCACGTCCAGTACTCCTACGACGACCGCTCGGTGGTGGTCGTCGACAACCGGCACGCGGGGGCCTCCGGGCTCACGGTCCGGGCGACGCTGTTCAACCCCGACGGTACGCAGAAGTACGACAAGACGGTCACCGGTGTGAAGGTCAACGGCGACGGCGCGCACGCCTCGCCCCTCACCCTGCCCTCGTCGGTGAGCGGACTGGTGACGACGTATCTGCTGCGGCTGACCCTGACCGACGGCTCCGGCAAGGAGGTCAGCCGTAACGTCTACTGGCTGTCCACCAAGCCCGACACGCTCGACTGGGCCAACACCGACTGGTACTACACGCCGACGACCAGCTACGCCGACCTGAAGGGGCTGACCTCGATGGCGCAGGTGCCGGTCTCGGCCACCGCCTCGACGGTCTCCTCGGACGGTACGTCCACGACGACGGTCACCCTGCGCAACACCGGCAGCGGCAGGACGCCGTCGCTGCTGACCGACGTCCATCTCGTGGACGGGCACGGGCAGCCGGTGCTCCCCGTGCAGTGGAGCGACGACGACGTGAGCCTGTGGCCCGGCGAGTCGGTGACGCTGACCGCCACCTACCGGACGGCGGATCTGCGCGGTTCGGCGCCGAGTGTGCGGGTCTCCGGCTGGAACACGCCGGAGCGGACCGTCCCCGCGCAGTGACGGTGTGGGGCCCGGCGGGAAAGCCGGGCCCCACCGGGGTCAGCTGACGTTGAGCGCCGTGTCGTCGACGACGAAGGACGTCTGCAGCGTGGAGCCCTCGGTGCCGGTGAACTTCAGGGTGACGGTCTGGCCGGCGTAGCTCGCCAGACTGAAGCTGCGCTGGGTGTAGCCGCTGGCGGCGTTGAGGTTGGAGTAGGTGGCCAGGGTGCTCAGGACCGTCCCGGAGCTGTTGAGGACCTGGACCTTCAGCGTGTCGTACGCCGTGCTGGTGCTGGTCTCCGCCGTGTCGACGTGCAGATAGAAGCTGAGCCCGGCGGTGGTGCAGCCGGAGGGGATGGTCACCGTCTGGGAGAGGGTGTCGGTGGTGGCCTTGCCGTATCCGTCCAGCCAGGCGTAGTACGAGCCCGTACGGGCCGACTCGCTGCTGGAGTTGGTGATCACTCCGCTGGTGGCGCTCCAGGTGGTGTTCCCGGACTCGAAGCCGTTGTTGCCGAGCAGCTGGGCGGCAGTGCAGGTGCCACTGCCCCCGCCGCCTCCGCCACCGCTGCTGCTGCCGTCGCCGGCCAGCCACGCGGTGGCGTTCAGGGCGAGGGCGGCGTTGGTGGCACCGGAGTCGTTCCAGCCGTCGTAGAGGGTGTTGCCGGACTGGCCGGTGCCGTCGTCGATCGGCGAGCTGTCGCCCCAGAAGGCGACGCGGCCGCTGCCGAAGGTGGACGTCAGGAAGAAGGCGCCGGTGTTGCCGGAGTAGCCGGAGCGGTAGACCAGGCCCTTGACGGAGGAGTTGTCGGACGGCTTGAGGGTGGCCGTCGTGCCGTCGGCGATGAGGCTCTTGGTGACGGTGCCGAAGGAGCCGTGCAGTACCGGGTCACTGCTGTCGCTGATCGCGGCCGGGTAGCCGGAGCTGATGTCCAGCGAGTCGATGGAGAAGCCGAACGGGTCGGTGGAGTCGACGCTGTTGTTGGTCATCAGGTCGCTGAGGATCTCGACCGCGTCCTCGCCGTCGTTGTTGCGGTCGGCGCCGGTGTGGTCGGAGATCATGAACAGACCGCCGCCGTTCTTCACGAAGTTCATGATCGCCGTCTTCTCGGCGGACGTGAACAGCGTGTTCGGCTCCGGCAGGACCAGGGTGTCGAAGTTCGACAGGTCCGTGGACGAGGAGCCGCCGTAGGTGAGGGCGCTGGTGGCGGTCTTCAGGCTGTAGTTGCCGGTCTTCTGCAGGGCGACGCCCCACGACGACAACGCGCCGGTCCAGTCCGTCTCGGCGGACGGGGAGGAGTCCTGGGCGAGCGGGTCGGGCTTGCTGGTGGAGATGATCCAGTCGGCGTTGCCGGCTTCCTCGGCGTGGCCGTCGTCGAACAGGACACGGTGCGTGGTGGCCGCGTGAGCGGGCGTGGCCGGGGTGGCGACCTGGAGGGCTGCCCCGGTGACGAGCAGCCCGAGGCCGGCCAGGGCGGTGGTGAGTCCGCGGCGGGATCTTCTGGATCGGAGCATCCGTCGAACCTCCGTGAGGGGGTGGGGTAGAGGCGGTGCGGGCGCCAATCTGCGCGCGTAGATGGGGGGTTCAGACTTCTACACGCGTTGAACGCTTGAAAGGTACATGGCACGACTGCCGCGTGAACAGAAAGTCCCGGCAATAACAGGGGCGGACTGCCTCCGCATTCTGGGGGCAGAGAGAAAGAGCGGGGGTACGGACGAAGAGGGGCGGAGATGGAGATCTCGGGCATCATCAGTGCCATTCTCATCGGCATCATCATCGGCGTGCTGGGTCGCCTCGTGGTTCCCGGCCGCCAGCGCATCGGCATCCTGTGGACGATCCTCGTCGGCATCGTGGCCGCGCTGATCGGCTCGGCGATCGCCGCCGGAATCGGGGTCCAGGACACCAAGGGAGTCGACTGGATCGAGTGGCTGATCCAGATCGGCCTGGCCGCGGTCGGCGTGGCCGCACTGGACCGGGCGAAGGCGCACCGCTGACGATGGCGGGGCGGCCCTAGACGACGGCACGGGTCCGGACGGGGCGTGCGGCGCCCCGCCCGGCCGCTGCGGGCGCGGGCGTGTGGTGCCCCGCCGGGAGCGCTGTGGGCACGGGGTCGCAACCCGAGCCCGTCCCGCCGATCCGGCCCGCTGCGGGCGCGGACGTCGGGGCCCCAGCCCGGCCCACCGATCCGGCTCGGCGCGGAATCGGGCGTCGCAACCCCAACCCGGCACGCTGATGCGGCTCGGCGCGGGCACGGGCGTCGGGGCCCCAGCCCGGCTCGCCGATGCGGCCCCTCGATGGCGCGGGCGTCGGGCCCGAGACGGGCCAACCGGCCCGGCCCTTCGCGAGCCCGGGCACCACCGCCCAAACCCGACCCCACCCACGCGGCTCGCCGCGACGTGGGCGTCGCCGCCCGAGCCCGACCCACCCACGCGGCTCGCCGCCGGCACAGGCACCGCGACCCCAGCCCCGCCCACCGACCCGGCCCTTCACGAGCCCGGGCACCACAGCCCAACCCGATCCCGCCCACGCGGCTCGGCGCGGGCACAGGCATAACGGCCCCCGCCCGCCCGGCCCGGGCCGGGCCCGCCGATGCGGCTCCCCTCGGCGATCGGCGGGCCCGCCGCCTCGACCGTGCGCCCCGAGCGGGAGAGTCGGGCGCCGGGAGGCTCTCCCCCGTGTCAGGTTCCCAGCCGCGGACTTGCGTGGCGGGGGGCCGTTCGGCCCCCGACCCGGTCCGAACGGCCCCGGTCGGCCGGTCAACGCTGTGCGGCCAGCGCTGCCAGACCGTCCCGGCAGGACGGGTGCACGGGCGTCCAGCCCAGCTCCCGCTCCGCCTTCGCCGAGGACACGCGCATGTTCGTCGCGAACATGGTGTGCGCGTAGGACATCGGGCGGGTCAGCCACCGCGGCACGGTCATCGGCCTGGGCAGGCCGAACTCCTCGGCCACGCACTCGACATGGGCGCGGAAGCCGAACGGGGTCCGGTCGGTGATGTTGTACGCCTGGCCGGCCCGACCGTGTTCGACGGCGGCGACGACCGCGCGGGCCGCGTCGGTGAGCTCGATCCACGGCAGCAGCCGTCCGTGGTCGGCGGGAACGGGCAACTGCCGCTTGCGCAGCATGGGCAGGATCGCGTCGGTACCACCGGGACCGTAGAACAGGCCGAAGCGCAGCGAGATGCCCGCCAACCCGGCGGCCTCGAAGGTCAGTTGTTCCTTGACGCGCATGCCCTCGACATGCCGCTCCAGCTCCGGGGTGGTGCCGCGCGGACCGAACACGTCATCCTCGGTGATGACGTGGTCGCCGAAGTCCCCGTAGCCGTAGCCGAAGACCATCGACTCGCTGATCAGGCGCCGGGCGCCGGTGGCCTGTGCGGCCTCGACGAGATGGGCGGTGCCCTCGGTGCGCAGCGCGTCGGTGGCGTACATGTCGCGGTGGCGCATGGGCGCCTTGCGCAGGGCGGTCGCGGCGTGGATGACGGTGTCGAAGTGCTGCCCGTCGACCGCGCGCAGCAGCGCGTCGCGGTCCATCAGGTCGGCCCGTACGCCGTTCGCCGGCCCGCGCCCGAGGCCGGTGACCTTGTGGCCCGCCTCGGTCAGCGCGCGCGTGATGTGACCGCCGAGGACACCGCTGGCGCCCGCGAGGAGGATGCTCTGGCTCTTCTGGTTCGTCGTCATGCCCCTGCGACGGATCGAACCGCCGCGGATGTGACATCCGGTCCCTGGGCCGCCGCCCCAGGGCTGCGCCAGGGCACGTAGGTGTACGGCGTCGTCGTGGTCAGGGGTGCGAAGCCGAGGCGTTCCAGGATGGGGCGGCTCTGGCTGGAGGCGTCGACCTGGAGGTAGCGGTAGCCGCGCTCCACGGCGGCGCGGGCGCGGTGGGCGACCAGGGCCCGGTAGACACCTCGGCCGCGCCAGCCTTCCACGGTGCCGCCGCCCCACAGCCCGGCGAACCGGGTGCCGGGCACCAGCTCCATCCGGGCCGCGCTCACCGGTTCGTCCCCGGCCAGCGCGACGACGGCGACGATCGTGTCCGGCTCCCCCGTCAGCCGGGCCAGCAGCTGGTGGCGCAGCCGGGAGCCGTCGGTGCCGAAGGCCTTCTCGTGCACGTCCGCCACCAGGTCGACGCCCGACGCGTCAGTGACCGGCAGCAGGCGCACGCCCTCGGGCGGCCGGGCGTCGAGGTCGAGGGCGGCGCCCTCGGCGATCATCAGCGTCTCCTCGGGCTCGGCCGTGAACCCCGCGCTCCGCAGCCGCTCCCCCAGGTCCACCGGCAGGTCGTGCCCGTACAGCTTCCACTCGAACTCCCGACCCAGCCCGGAGAAGTAGGCGATCTGCCCGGCGATCACCTCGTCGGCGTTCGTCTCGTCCAGGTCGGACCACACGACGCCGTTCCAGCCGCGCGCCGAGGACACCTGACGGACCACGCCGCCCACCCGCTCCACCCGCGCGTCGGGGCTGTCCGGCTGCGCCCCCTCGCGCATGTCCCGGTCGAAGAGGGCGAGCACCGCTGCGTGATCCATGTGATCACTCCAGCATCGGGGCGCGCGCCCGGCAACCGCTTTACGCACCCAGCTACGCCGCTGCACCGCGCGGACTTTCCGGGCGCGCCGCGGCGTGCCTAGGCTGCCCGCGAAGATCGCCACGCGAGGAGGGCCGTACGTCATGGTCGTGAGGGACGCCGAACTGCCGTATCTGCGCCGATGTGTCGAGCTGGCGGAAGAGGCGCTGGAGGCCGGGGACGAGCCGTTCGGGTCGGTGCTGGTGGGAGCGGACGGCACCGTGCTCGCCGAGGACCACAACCGGGTGGCCTCCGGCGACCGCACCCGGCACCCCGAGTTCGAACTGGCCCGCTGGTCGACGGCCCGGCTCTCCCCCGAGGAGCGGGCGACCGCCACGGTGTACACCTCGGGCGAGCACTGCCCGATGTGCGCGGCCGCGCACGCCTGGGTGGGCCTCGGCCGCATCGTGTACGTCGCCTCCTCGGAGCAACTCGCCGGGTGGCTGGCGGAGTTGGGCGTGCCCGCGCCGCCGGTGCGCACACTGTCCGTCAACGACGTGGCACCGGGTGTAACGGTGGACGGTCCGGTACCGGAGCTGGCCGGGGAGGTGCGCGCCCTGCACCGGCGCTTTTACCACCGGGACGTCTGAGGCACGAAGCCGTCCGAGATGCAGCCCCGCGTCAGGGGTGCCTACGATCTGGGGGTACCAGACCAGGCGGACCGCCAGGTCTCCTCCCGTAGGGGAGGCGTTGCCTTTGATGCAGGCACAACGGCTAATGGCCGCTCATGGCACGCTGGTTGCCGCGGCCACGGTCGTGTACATGACGGTTCCGTCCTCACGTGCGCCCTTGTGGGCCCTGATCGGCCTTTCCAGCGCCGTGGCCGTGGTGGCCGGAAGCCAGGTCAACCGACCCGCCCACCGCTGGCCCTGGTGGGTGCTGGCCGCCGGATTGATCACTTTCGTCGCCGGGGACACGTACTACAACGTGCTGGAGCAGTACTTCCACGCCTCCAACCCCTTCCCCTCTCCCTCGGACGCCAGTTACCTGGCCACCTATCCCCTGTTCGCCATCGGCCTGTCCGGTCTGGTGCACTACCGCTGGGCGGGCCACGATCTGCCGAGCCTGCTGGACGCGATGATCTTCACCGCCGCCCTGGCCCTGCCGGTGTGGGTCTACCTGGTGCAGCCGCTCACCCAGCTGGACGGGCTGACCTGGCAGCAGCGGGCCATCAGCATCGCCTACCCCCTCGGTGACGTACTCGTCCTCGCCCTGCTCGCGCGCCTGCTCACCCTGAGTTCGGTCGACGGACACAACCGGTCGGTGCAGCTCCTGGTCATCGGGACAGTCACCCTGCTCGGCTTCGACATCGCCTACGGAATCCTGCAGCTCAACTCCTCGTGGCAGACCGGCACGGCACTCGACGCCGGCTGGATCATCTTCTACACCGCGTGGGCCCAGGCCGCGCTGCACCCGGACATGGCCCAGCTGACCGCTGCCGAACCGCAGCGGCGGGCTCTGCCGGCGCCCCGCCGACGCCTGCTGCTCCTGGCCGCGGCGACACTGATCGCGCCGGGCATCCTGCTGTACGAGGGGCTGACGCGCAAGGCCCACGACGCGTCCGTGATCGCCGCGTTCTCCGGCCTGCTCTTCCTCCTGGTGATCCTGCGGCTGTCGGCTCTGGTCGTGGCCCACCGCAGCGCCGTCACCCGGGAGCTGACCCTGCGCCGGGCGGCCGCCTCACTGGTCTCGGCGGTACGGCCGGGGCAGGTCGCCCAGTCCTGCGAGGCAGCCGTGGACCGGCTGCTGGGCACGGCCGTCGGCCACCGGACGCTGCTGCTGCCGGCCGAGCGGGCGGCGGAGCTGGCGCAGTACCACGGGCGGATCGTGGCCGCCCGCGAGCTCGACATCGACACCGGGCCCGATGCCGCCGACACCGTCCTGGTGTGCCTGATGATCCCGCCCGACCGTCCCTACGGAGACGTCCCGGGCGTGCTGCTGGTCGCCGGACCGGTCGGCCCGCTGAGTGAGACCCGCAGCTCCCTGGAGATCCTGGCCTCGCACGCGGGCCTGGCCATGGAGCGGGTCTCCCTGCGCCAGGAGATCGTCCGCAGGGAGAGCGAGGCGTACTTCCGCACCCTCGTGCGCAACACCTCGGACGTCATCCTCATCGTCGAGGACGACGACACCATCCGCTACGCGAGCCCCTCGGCCGCCGGCGTGTTCGGCACCGCGGACGTGGTCGGCGCCTGTCTGCCGGACCTGGTCGACCCCCGCGACCGCAACCGGGCGGTACGCGAGCTGCGGGCCGTGCGGGAGTCCGGGCCGCGGGCCACCCACGACCACTGGTGGGTACGGCGCCGCAACGGCCGGGTCGAGGTGGAGGTGCGGTGCAGCGACTTCCGGGACGAGCGGACAGTGAACGGCCTGGTGGTCACCCTGCGCGACGTGACCGAGCAGCGTCGGCTGGCGCACGAGCTGACCCAGCGCGCCTTCCACGACTCGCTGACCGGTCTGCCCAACCGGACCCTGCTGCTGGAGCGCATCGAACGCGCCCTGCTGCGCGGACGCCGCGAGTCCTCCCTGACCTGTCTGCTCTTCATCGACCTCGACGACTTCAAGCTGGTCAACGACACGCTCGGGCACTCGGCCGGCGACCATCTGCTCGTCTCCGTCGGCAACCGCCTCTCCAAGACCCTCAGGCGCACCGACACCGCGGCCCGGCTGGGCGGTGACGAGTTCGCCGTGCTGATGGAGGACGCCCGTGAACCCCTGGACGCGGAGCTGCTGGCCGCCCAGGTGATCCAGACCCTCGCCCGGCCCTTCCACGTCGCCTCCGAGTCGGTGACCGTCTCGGCCAGCGTGGGCGTGGCCACGGCCCGGGACAGCACCGACGCGGACGAACTGCTCGGCCACGCCGACCTCGCGCTGTACGCGGCGAAGGCGGCCGGAAAACGCCAGTGGCGCCGGTTCCAGCCCCTGCTGCACACCCGGATGGTCGAGCGGCACGACCTGCAGAGCCGGCTGGCCCGCGCGGTCGAGGGCAACGAGTTCGCCCTGCGCTACCAGCCCGTCGTGGACATCACCGCGGGCGAGGTCGTCGGCTTCGAGGCGCTGATCCGCTGGCCGCAGGCCCTGTCCCGGCCGGTGCCGCCGGAGCAGTTCATCTCGATGGCCGAGGAGACCGGGCACATCGCGGTGCTCGGGGCGTGGGTGCTGGAGAACGCGGTCAACGACATCGCCGCACTGCAGAGACTGCCCGGGCCCGCCGTCCCGCCGTACGTCAGCGTGAACGTCTCCGCACGCCAGTTCCGTGACGTGGGCTTCCTGGACCAGGTCGACCAGGCGCTGCGCACACCCGGCCTGGCGCCCGGGTCCCTGCAGCTGGAGCTGACCGAGACCGTACTGCTGCGCCGCGACACCCAGATCCAGGCCGTGCTGCGCTCCCTGAAGGAACTCGGGGTGCACATCGCGGTCGACGACTTCGGGACCGGCTTCTCCTCGCTGCGCTATCTGCGGGACTTCCCCCTGGACGCGCTGAAGATAGACAAGACCTTCATCGACGACATCACCCGGGACGCCCAGCAGGTCGCGCTCGTCGAGGGCATCGTGCGCATCGCCGACACCCTGGGCCTGCAGGTCATCGCCGAGGGCATCGAGGAACCGGCACAGCGCGACCTGCTGGCGGCCATGGGCTGCCGGTTCGGGCAGGGCTTCCTGTTCGCCCGGCCGATGACGGTGCAGCAGAGCGAGCGCGTGCTACGGCAGCACCAGGGACGGTGCCCCGCACCCGCCGTCGCCCCGGGGCCGGCGCGCGTCCCGGTCGCGCGGACCGAGGACGGGGAGCGGCGGGTGGCGCGGTGGGCGGACCTCGAACATCTGCGGCGGACCAGCCCGATGAGCGACGCGGTCCTCGACGAGGTGCGCGGCCGGCACATCCGCAGCGGCGGTCACTGGCTGATCGACTTCGCGTCCTGCAACTACCTGGGCTTCGACTGGGACCCGGAGATCATCGACTCCGTGGAACCGACGGTACGGCGCTGGGGCACCCATCCCAGCTGGTCCCGCCTGCTGGGCAGCCCGCGGCTGTACCCGGACATCGAGGA
Source organism: Streptomyces sp. NPDC006476 (assembly GCF_040612015.1). Classification (NCBI taxonomy): domain Bacteria; kingdom Bacillati; phylum Actinomycetota; class Actinomycetes; order Kitasatosporales; family Streptomycetaceae; genus Streptomyces; species Streptomyces sp. NPDC006476. Next base: position 162,594 of record NZ_JBEXPK010000009.1, read on the forward strand.
GCGGCTCGCCGGACTGCTGGGCGCCCCCGACACGCTGCTGCTGCCGACGCTCACCCTGATCCACTCGTCCGTGATCCCGGTCCTGGCCGAGAGCGGCCATGTCTTCGTGGAGGCGACGGCGCACCGCACGGTGTACGACGGCTGTCTCGTGGCCCGCGGCCAGGGCGCCACCCTGCACCGTTTCCACGCCGAACGGCCCGACGAACTGGAGGCCCTGCTGGCCTCGGTGCCGGCGGGCCTGCCGCGGCTGGTGTGCCTCGACGGCGTCAACAGCATGAGCGGCAACATCCCCGACCTGCCCACGCTGGCCTCGGTGTGCCGGGCCGGGGGCGCGACGCTGTACGTCGACGACGCTCACGGTTTCGGGGTGATCGGGGAGCGCGGGCCGCTCGAGCCCTGTCCCTACGGCTCGCGCGGCAACAGCATCGTGCGGCACACCGGTGAGTCGTACGACGGGATCGTGCTGTGCTCCGGGTTCTCCAAGGCGTACTCGTCGCTGCTCGCCTTCCTGGCGCTGCCGTCCGAACTGAAGAACCGGCTCAAGACGGCCGCGGGTCCGTATCTGTACTCCGGCCCCTCGCCGACCGCCTCCCTGGCGACCGCGCTGGCGGGGCTCGACGTCAACGAGCGCCGCGGCGACGCGCTGCGCGCCGATCTGTACCGCCGCACCGTCCGGGTCCTGGAACACCTCGACGGCCTGAACGTCGGCACGCTCAACCGGGACCGGCTGCCGATCATCGAGATCCCGCTGGCGAACGCGGACGACCTGAACGCGGTGGCGGACTTCCTGTGGGAGGAGGGCATCTATGTGACGCTGGCCTCGTATCCCCTCGTACCGCGTGACCGGGTGGGGTTCCGGATACAGATCACGGCCCTGAACTCGGACGAGGACATCGACGTGCTGACCGGCGCGCTCAGTCGGCTGGCCGCGCGCTTCCCGCTGAAGGCGAAGGGCTGAGCCGGCCGTGACCACGCACAACGACGACGTGGACTGGGACCGGTGGCCGATCGCGGACTACCTCGCGGAGAACTACCGGGACCTGCATCCGTCGGACGCCGCGGTCATCGCCCACCACTCGGAGTTCTACCGGCGGCTGGCACCGGGCTGTGTCGAGCGGTCGGTCGAGTTCGGCGCGGGGCCCAATCTCTACCCGCTGATCCTCGCGTCCGCCGCGAGCCGTCGTATCGAGGCGGTGGAGGCGGGGGCGGGCAACGTCGCCTATCTGGAGCGGCAACTGCGGCACGGGCCCGACGCAAGCTGGCTGCCGTTCCACGCGCTGTGCCGGAGGCTCAATCCGGACATACCCGCCACGCTGGCGGGAGCGCTGGCGTACGTCGACGTCGTCCACGCCGACGCGCGCGGGCTGGAACCCGGGGCGTACGGCCTGGCGTCCATGCACTTCGTCGCGGAGGGCGCCACGGAGGACCTCGCGGAGTTCGCCGACTTCTGCCGCGCCTTCGTGCGCTGCGTCGCACCGGGCGGGTATCTCGTGGCGGCCTTCATGGAGAACATGCCGACGTACCGCATCGGCCCGGCTTCCATCTGGCCCGGCTGCCCGGTGAGCCCGGAAACGGTCACCAAGGTCTTCACCCCCCTCACCCGGACCCTGTCCGTCACCCGGATCGACACCGACCCGACACTCCCGAACTATGGCGACTCGGGCATGGTCCTCCTGACAGCAACGGCTCGCTGAGCCGGCGGCGTCGGCGCGCCGCCGTGACGGCTCAGTGATGCGCCGCGCCGATCACCCGCCCGCGAGGGCGCGTCGGCAACCCCGCCCATCGCTCGCCGGCCGGCCTTCCGGCCTGTGGGTCTGTGTGCTCAGCGGTCCGCGCGGGGACGGGAGCGGCGGTAGACAACTGCTCCCGCCAGAATCAGCGCGGCGCTCGCCGCAGCGGCCGGCAAGGTCGCGTTCGTGCCCGTGTGAGCGAGGGACGCGGCGGTGTGCTCGGGGGCGGCAGGCGGGCCGGGGTGGAGCTTGGACGGGACAGGTGGCTCGGGAGTGCGGTGGGTGGGGTGGCGGGGGCGGTCGCCGGAGGTGTTGGCGGAGTGGTTGTCCACGGCCGCGTTGCCGACGCCGACCACATTCACCGTGTTGCCGCTGACGTTCAGGGGGAGGTGCACGGGGAGCTGCAGGCCGTTGCCGGACAGGACGCCCGGTGAATCCTTTCCTCCGCCGTGTGCCCGGCTGTCGTGGGCCGCGGGCGCGCCCGGGGTGCGGTGCCCGCCCTCGTCGGCGCAACGGTTGCCGGACGCGGGGTTGAAGAGCCCCCCGACGTTCACGGTGTTCCCGCAGACCTCGACCGGCACGTGCACCGGCAGCTGCACGGTGTTGCCGGAGATCAGCCCGGGCGAGTCGGCCGCGGCACCGTCCGCCGAGGAGTCGGCGTGGGCGGGAGCCGTCAGCGCCATCGCGCCGGAGGCGGCGGCGACGGCGATCACGCCGTTTCGGGTAACCCTTCTCATGGCTTGGCTGCCTTCCAGACGTGGTCGCGGGCCACCGCCCGCGCCGGGGAGACGGGCAGCTGCCCGCACCGCGTAAAACGCCGGGCGAACGATCCGAGTTATGGCTTATCGGCCTTTCACCCCATCGAGCGGCACGGTTGTCGAACTGGCCGTAAAACCGTCCGATCACTGCCGGCGCGGCCGGAGCGTACGGCACCCCGGACACTCCCGCCCGTCCGGAGGCGCGCGCTCCGGGGTCCGCTTATCGTGATCGAGGGTGCCGTTCTGCTGGTCCGCGACGGGCGCCCATGGAGGCATCGATGCTGGCCAAGCTGTCGACGCGGCCCGCGGTGCGGCGCTGCGCGGTGACCGCGACCGCCGCCGCGACCCTGCTCGCCGCGGGGCTGCCGACGGCCGCCGCCGAACGCGCCGGCCCCGACCTGTCCCGCTTCTACGGGCAGCAGATCCACTGGACCCGGTGCAAGGGCGCGGACGTGCCGACGGATCTGCAGTGCGGCAAGATCACCGTGCCGCTCGACTACGCCCGCCCCCGCGCCGGCACGCTCGACCTCGCGCTGGCCCGCTACCGCGCGACGGGCCCGAAGCGCGGCTCGGTCCTGCTGAACTTCGGTGGGCCAGGCGGGGCGGGCGTGAGCGAACTCGCGGGCGGCGGCAAGGACTTCATGGGCCTGACGAACGCCTACGACGTGGTCACGTTCGACCCGCGCGGCGTCGGCCGGTCCTCCCCGGTCAGCTGCGGCAACGGTGTCGACGAGGCGTCGGTCGCGGAGGCGGGCGACCCGGACCTGGCCCATCCGCAGGACGTGCTGCGGCAGTTGCGGAAGGCCGCCGCCGAGTGCGCCAGGCACTCCGGGCCCGTCCTGCCGTACATAGGCACGATGTACGCCGCCCGCGACCTGGACGTGATGCGCCAGGCCCTGGGCGACAAAAAGCTCAACTACCTCGGTTTCTCCTACGGAACCCGGCTCGGCGCCGTGTACGCGGCCCAGTTCCCCAAGAAGGTCGGCCGGTTGGTGCTCGACGGTGTCGACACCCTCACCGAACCGATGTCCGAGCAGGGCATCGCGGGCGCCGAGGGGCAGCAGACGGCGCTGGACGACTTCGTCGACTGGTGCGTCAAGGACATCGCCTGCCCGCTGGGCCAGGACGCCCGGCGCGCCGGTGAGCAGGTCGTGCAGCTGGTCCACTCCCTCGACGAGGACCCGGTGTCGACCGACATTGGCCAACAGTTCACCGGCCAGGACCTCGTGGGCGCCATCGGACAGGGCCTGTACAGCGAGGAGTTGTGGCCCTCGCTGGAGCGGGCCCTGGCCCAACTCGTGGAGGACGGCGACACCCGCGGCGTCATGGCGTTCGCGCACGGCGGTTTCTCGCCCTCCGCACCGCACGCGGGGGACGGCGGCCTGGTCGACGAGGACGACGTCCCGCTCGACAATCTCCCCGCGGCGCTGATGGCGATCAACTGCGCCGACGATCCCGACCGCCCCAGCGCCGAGCAGCTCACCAAGGACCTGGCCCGGCTCCGGGCCCAGTACGAGGAGGCCTCCCCCGTCTTCGGCCGCTACCGGCTCACCCAACTGCTCATGTGCTACGGCCGCCCCAAGGGCACCGACTACATCCGCGACAAGGTGCGCGACCTCCCCTCCCCCAGGATGCTCCTGGTCGGCACCCGCGGAGACCCGGCCACCCCGTACCGGTGGACCGTGGAGACCGCGAAACGGCTCGGCTCCTCGGCCGTGGTCCTCGACAACAGGGGCGAGGGCCACACCGGTTACGGCTCCTCCAAGTGCGTGCACCAGAAGGTCGACGACTTCCTGCTCTACGGCTCCCTGCCCCCGAGCGGCAGCTCGTGCGGGGCGGACGAGGACGACTGAGGAGGACGTCACTCGTCCCAGTGGGCGAGGCGGTGCAGCGCGCCGGCCGTGTGGACGAAGCCCTCCTCGCCGAGGAGGGACCGCACTTCGGCGTTGAAGGCGTCGATCTCCGGTTGCGCGGCCCGCAGGGCGTCCGCACCCTTGGCGGTCAACTCCAGTACCACGGCCCGGTGTTGGCGGGGGTGCGGTCGCTTGCTCAGCAGGCCCGCTGAGCTGAGGCGGGTGACCAGCGCGGTGATGGCGGACTCGCGCAGCCCGAGGGTGCGGGCGAGTTCCTGCTGGGTGGTGCCGGGCCGGTCCCGCACGGCGAACAGCGCCCCGAGCTGGGCCGTGGTGACTCCGGCCGCGGCCACGCAGCGCCGGTCCGCCGTGGTGCGCAGCCGGTGTGCGGCGCGTTGCAGCAGGAAGAACAGACGCTGGTCGGGCTCGGACATGGGCCGATGTTGACAGAGGACACCCTTGCGCGCCACTCTCACTTCACTGGTGAACTGAGGCTGGAGGTGGGCGCGGCGATGGATCTTGAGCTCGCCCGGAAGACCCTCGCGGCGCAGCCCTTCAGCCGTCTGCTGGGCGCCCGCCTGACGGCCTTCGGAGACGGTGAAGCCACGCTGGAGCTGGACATCCGTGAGGACCTGCTCCAGCAGTACGGCTTCGTCCACGGCGGGGTCCTCTCCTACGCCGCCGACAACACGCTGACGATCGCCGCGGCCACGGTGGCCGGGCCCGGCCTGATCACCTCCGGTCTCACCATCGACTACCTGCGTCCCGCCACCGGCGAGATCCTGCGCGCCCATGCCCAGGTGATACGGGCGGGCCGGACCCGGATCGTGTGCCGCTGCGACCTGACGACCGTCGACGGCGCCGGGGCGCCGACCCTGTGCGCGGTGGCACAGGGCAACATCGCGGTGACCGCGCCCCGCTAGGGATCACGCCGGTTCAGCATCAGGCGGCACCCCCGAGTTCGACGAGGTGCCGGGCCGTGGCGGCCGGGTCGACCAGCTGGTGGAGGTGGGCACCGGGCAGGTGGGCCACCCGCCAGCCGCGTCCGCGCGCCTCGGCGGCGAGGTCGTCGTAGGGAGGTCCGAACAGCAGGTAGGAACAGGGGTGGTCGTCCCAGCCGGCCGGGACCGGGATGCGCTGCTCGTAGTAGGACAGCGGCAGGGTGGGCTGTTCCTGGACGACCCCCTTGCGCACCTCGGGATCGGGGAGCATCGGCGCGACGTCCTCCTCGTCCCACCAGTCGGTCCAGCGGGGCAGTCTGCCGCCGACCGCCATCGGGCGCAGGAAGTCGAGCAACTCCGGTGACGCGACCGGGGTTGCCCCGCTCCGGGCCGGCAGCGCGGCGTCGACGAAGACCGAGGCGGCGACCGTTCGCTCGAGACCGGCGCGGATCGTCGGGAGGAACAGGCCCGCGTTGCTGTGGGCGACCAGCGTGACGGGGCCGTCCGGCGGCACCTGCCGCAGATCGTCGCGGACGGCGGCGGCGACGCGCGGCCAGAAAGGCGGGCCACCGGCGCCGATGTGCAGCAGGGACGGCACCCGTACCTGATGGCCCGCGGCCGTCAGGTGGTCGGCCACCGGACGCCAGGTCGAGGGCCCCACGGACGGACTGTGCACGAGAACGAAGATCGACGGCATGGGACGATCCTGTCCCTGGGGCCGGGCGGGGCGCGAGGACCTTGGCCGACAGCAGAACGCGCCCCGTCCTGCTGCCACCCCGTGCATCCCGTTCGCCCGGCCCCCTTGTCCCTAATGCCCCATCCGCGAAACGGTCCTATGGTGCTTGTTATGGAGCACGACCTGAGTCCCGCAACCCTGTCCGAGCTCCGGCGCCCGCGGCCCTATCCGGCCGTGTCCGTGCTGACGCCGACGCATCGTCGGGAGCCCGACAACGCCCAGGATCCGGTCCGGCTGCGCAATGTGGTGGCCGAGGCCAAGAAGCAGCTGGAGTCCGATCCCGCGGTCACCCGGGAGCGGCGCTCCGACGTCGTCCACCAGCTCGACCAGGCCCTCGCCGAGGTGGACCTGGCGCACGCCGAGGACGGTCTGGTGATCTTCGCCGCCCCCGGTGAGCACCAGGTGTGGTCGCTGGCCCGTGCGGTGCCGGAGCGTGTGGTGCTCTCCGACACCTTCCTGACCCGCAACCTGGTCTCCGCGCAGGCCGCCGAGCGGCCGTTCTGGGTGCTGTCGGTCTCCGCCGACCAGGTCACCCTCTGGAGCGGCGGCACGGACCGGGTCGTGGAGGACCACTCCGGCGGCTTCCCGATGACCAGAAGCCTCGAGAACTTCGACGCCGAGCGCCAGGAACGCATCGGCGACATGCCGAGCACCTTCCGCGACGAGGGCACCCGGCACTTCCTGCGGGAGGCCGACGCGACGCTGGGCATGGTGCTGCGCGAACAGCCCCGCCCGCTGTACGTCACCGGCGAGCAGGCCGCCCTGTCGCTGCTGGACGAGATCGGCAGCGTGACCAAGGAGGCCGTGCACATCCCGCACGGCGGTCTCGCGCACGGCACACCCGAGGCGGTGTGGCAGGCGGTACGGCCGATGGTCGCCGCCGAGGCCCGCAAGGGCACCGACACCGTGGCCCGCGAGCTGGAATCGGCCCGCAGCCGCAAGGCGTTCGCGGCCGGCGTCGACGAGGTCTGGCACAGCGCCCGCGAGGGCCGGCTGCGGCTGCTGGCCGTCGAGGAGAACTACCGCGTCACGGTGAGCGATGTCCTCGGCGACCACCTGGTCCCGGCCGCGAGCGCCGACCTCGACGCCCGTGAGGACATCGTGGACGAGATCGTCGAGCAGTGCCTGGAGACCGGCGCGGAGGTGCGCTTCGTCCCGGACGGCATGCTCGGCGACGCACACGGGATCGCGGGCGTACTTCGGTACTGAACGACCGTACCGGCTGCCTCCCTTGACGACCATGACGACCATGAAAAACCCTGGCCGTCGAGGGAAGGGAGCCGACCGATCGTGTCTGAAGTGCTGGGAGTGGCCGTTCTGGGTGCGGGCCACATGGGTGCCGATCACATACGACGCCTCGACCGGGTGGTGAGAGGAGCCAGGGTGGTCACGGTCGCCGATCCCGACGCCGGCCGGGCCGAGGAGGCGGTGGCGGGCATCGACGGGGCCTCGGTGCACACGGATGTGGCGGGCGCTCTCGACACCCCGGGTGTCGCGGCCGTACTGATCGCCTCGCCGGGTCCGGCGCACGAGGAGGCACTGCTCGCCTGCTTCGCCCGCGGGCTGCCGGTGCTGTGCGAGAAGCCCATGGTGCCCGACTCCCCCGGCGCCCTGCGGGTCGTGGAAGCGGAGGCCCGCCTGGGGCGGCGGCTGGCGCAGATCGGCTTCATGCGGCGGTACGACGCCGGCTACCGGCAGCTCAAGTCCCTGCTGGACGACGGCCGGATGGGACGTCCGCTGATGCTGCACTGCACCCACCGCAATGTGGCATCCCCGCCGGGATTCACGTCCGCGATGCTGATCAACAGCTCGGTGTCGCACGAGATCGACGCGGCCCGCTGGCTGCTGGGCCAGGAACTCACGGCGGTGACCGTGCTGCGCCCCCGCTCCTCCGCCGGTGCGCCGGACGGCCTGCTGGACCCGCAGTTCGTCGTCTTCGAGACCGCGGAGGGAGCCCTCGTCGACGTCGAGGTCTTCGTCAACTGCGGTTTCGGCTACCAGGTGCACTGCGAGGCCCTCTGCGAGGCGGGCAGCGCCCGGATCGGCGACGAGCACGCGATGAGCGTCACCGTGCGGGGCACCGAGGCCCGGGAGGTGCCGCAGGACTACCTCGTCCGGTTCGCCGACGCCTACGACCGCGAGGTGCAGAGCTGGGTCGACGCCACCCGGCAGGGCAAGGTCACCGGTCCGGGCGCCTGGGACGGCTACGCGGCATCCGTCGTCGCCGAGGCCGGGGTGAGTGCGCTGGAGAGCGGCGCCCGCATGGCCGTCGACCTCGCCCCGCGCCCGGATCTGTACGCCGGGTCCGGACACTGACGCGCGGGAGCGACCCGGCTCAGACGTTGCCGAACAGGGTGCTCAGGCCGCGGTCGACGACCTCGCCGAGGTCCTCCTCGCCGACCCCGACCACGGCGTAGGTGCGCAGCAGGAACCGGCGCAGGGCAGAGGTGTCGAACTGCAGCAGGGCCAGGCCGTAGGGCGAGTGGAGCTCCAGGACCGTACGGGCCCGGCCGCACGGCCAGATGTGCACGTCACCGCCGCCGGTCGGGCCGCGCAGCCCGTCCTCCAGCAGTGCGCGGCCGAAGGTCCAGGTGACGCCGGTGCCGTCGAGGGAGACCTCCGGCGGGAAGTCCAGGTGCACGGCCAGCGGGTCCGCGGAGACGTACCGCAGGGTCGTCGGTACGGGCAGTTCCTGCTCGTCGGACGTGATCAGGCGGCCACGGGCGGGCTGCTCGAGGGTGATGTCCATGGTCGCTCTCCCCTGCGGTCGGAGGTCGGCCGGTGTGCCGATCTGTTGTTACGACTCCGCAGGCGCCGATCGCATTACGCGGAAGCGCTTTCTAATTTGTGTGACCTGCGTCACTCTCGGTTGGGGCGTGCCATAGGCCGGGCATGCTCGAACAAGCACCCGTCGAACAAGCGGCTGAGCATCCGACGAGCTCGGCTACGATGCCCCAAGTCACGTACGTCGCCTACGACTTGACCCACCCGGCACAGTAGGCGATACGCGCAGCCGGATCGGTTCGTGGAGACGCTGGCATATGCCAGAAGCACCACCGTATCGTGTGTTGCCAAATCCCTTACAGCGCGTCGCGGGCTGTGCAACAGTCGTAACGGTCCCTCCGTCCGCCTTGGTCGTACCGTCCCCGCATCGGAGTGCGTCATGCCGTCCCACCTCTCTGCGGATCACCCAGCCGCCCAGCCGCCGGGGCGCGGCTCGGTCGACGCGCTGATTTCGCAGACGCGACGGCTGAAGGGTGACGTGGACGCCGTACGGCGGGACACCCACGGCGACGGTTCGGACCCCGAGGAGCGGTGGCAGCGCGCGCTCTGCGATCTGGCGCTGCATCAACTCGACGACCTGGGCGCCCACTTGGCACAACTGCGGGACGGCCCGGCCCCCCTCGCCCCCGTCCAGGAGACAGCCTCCCCCGCCGCTGCCGTGCCGCCCGCTCCCCGGCGCGGCTCGCTGCTCAGCAGGGTCGGCAGCGCCGAATGGAATCTGCTGACCGACGAGGCCAGTTGGTCCGGCGAGCTGTACCAGATCCTGGGCCGCGACCCCGCCGCTCCTCCGCTCACCCTCGACGAACTTCCGTCCCTGGTACTGGACGAGGACCGGGCGAAACTGACGGCGATGGTCACCGACTGTCTCGTGGACGCCAAGCCCATCGACGGGGAGTTCCGCGTCGTACGCCCGGACGGCGAGACGCGGACCGTGCACATGATGGGCGAGCCCGTGCTCGACGCCGACGGCAGCACCGCCTCCATGTGGGCCGTGCTGCGGGACGTCAGCGAACTGCGCCGCAGCCAGCGGGCGGTGAGCGAGACCCGTGACTCGCTGCACCGCCACCAGCAGCGCGCACAGACCGAGCACCGGCTCGCGGTGGAGCTGCAGGAGGCCGTGCTGCCGCCATGGCGTGGCTCCCTGCGGCTCCCGCACCACGGACCCGAGACCCTGGACCTCGCGGCCCACTATCTGCCGGCGTCCCGGAGCGCGCTCATCGGCGGCGACTGGTACGACGCCCTCGAACTGCCCGACGGCCAGACCCTGTTGAGCGTCGGCGACCTCACCGGTCACGGCGTCACCGTCACCTCCGGCATGGCGATGCTGCTCGGCGCCCTGCGGGGCATGGCGATGGCCGGCACCGATCCGGGCCACCTCCTGTCCCTGCTCAACCAGTTACTCGACGCCACCGTGCAACCCGCCCTCGGCAGCGCCGTCTGCTGCCGCTACCGGCCCGAGACCCGCACCCTGACCTGGGCGCAGGCCGGACACCCCGCCCCGCTGCTGTTCCGCGACGGGACGGGGCGCAGGCTGCGGGCACCGGACGGTGTCCTGCTCGGCGCGACCGCCGGTGCCTCCTACGAGCAGACCGAACAGATCCTCGAACCAGGCGACCTGTTACTGCTGCACACCGACGGGCTGGTGCCCGCAGGTAGCCGTGACGAGGCCGTGGGCCACCTCCTCGACCTGGCCCCGCGCTTCGGCGAGGCGCGCACCGCACAGGACTGCGTGCGGACGGTCATGGAGCAGTTCGGTGGTGAGACCGAGCGCGAGGACGACGCGTGCGTGCTCGTCGCCCGGGTGATCTAGTACGAAGCGATTGTCTCGCTACACCCGTGCGCTGCCGCCGCCCTTCGCCGGCTTGGGCAGGGCCAGTTTGATCTCCTCACGCAGCTCGTGGATCTTCGGGTAGCTGGAGTACTCGGCGGTCAGCCGGTACATCTGGCGCAGCCGGTCCCAGGTGCGGTGGGAGGAGTTGGATCCCATCGACATCAGGGCCAGCCGTGCGTACCGGTCGGCCTGCTCGGGGTCGTCGGCGATGAAGCAGGCCGACGCCATGGACAGGAAGTCGAAGATCTTCGACCGCTGACGGCCGTCGACCCTGAGCGCCAGGGCCTTCTCCGCGTAGTGCTGGGCGTGCACGGCCGCGCCCGGCTCGTGCTCGGCCAGCGTGCGGTAGGCCAGGGCCTGCATGCCGTAGAGGTCCTCCTCGCGGAACATCTGCATCCAGCTCGGCGGCGGCACGTCCCCCTTGTCGGAGACGAAGAGGTCCTCCGCCTGGCCGAGGGTGCGGCGCATCGCCTGGCCCTTGCCCATGGAGGCCTGCGCCCAGGCCTCGATGGTGTAGAGCATGGCGCGGGTGCGCGGCAGCACCTCCTCGCCGGATCCGGACCGGGCGAGCTTCATCAGGTCGAGCGCGTCGTCGGGCCGGCCCAGGTGCACCATCTGGCGCGCCGCCCGGGAGAGCGCCTCCCCCGCGCGGGGCCGGTCGCCGCCTTCTCTGGCCGCGTGGGCGGCGATGACGAAGTACTTCTGCGCCGTGGGCTCCAGGCCGACGTCGTGCGACATCCAGCCCGCGAGGACGGCGAGGTTGGCGGCGACGCCCCACAGGCGCCGCTGCAGATGGTCGGGGTGACGGTAGGCGAGCATGCCGCCCACCTCGTTGAGCTGGCCCACGACTGCCTTGCGCTGCAGCCCGCCGCCGCGGGCGGCGTCCCAGGCCCGGAACACCTCGACCGAGCGCTCCAGTTCCTCGATCTCCTGCGACCCGATGGGGGCGGCCTCATAGCGGTCGAACCCGGCGGGGTCGGCGTGCAGGGGGTCGTCGAACTGGGGGGCGTCGGCCCTGAGGGCCGGGTCGGTGTGCAGCCAGTCGTGCATGGCGCTGCTGAGTGCGGATCCCGCGGTGAGCGCGACACCCGCACCCACCAAGCCGCGTCGGTTGAGCATGAGGTCCATTCCCGTGAATTCGGTGAGGACCGCCGCTGTCCGCTCGGGCGCCCACGGCACACCGTCGGGATGCTCCACACTCCCGCCGTCCTGCCGTTTCCCCGTACGCCCGTGCCGGACCAGACCGAGGTCCTCGATGGTCACGACACGGCCGAGACGCTCGGTGAACAGAGCCGCCAGCACCCTCGGCACCGGATCGCGGGGGATCTCCCCCATGTCGATCCAACGCCGCACCCGGGAGGTGTCGGTCGACAGCTGGGGGTGGCCCATGGCCGCCGCCTGCCGGTTGACCAGCCTCGCGAGTTCACCCTTGGACCAGCCGGCCAGGCCGAACAGGTCCGCAAGGCGGGTGTTGGGTTGTCCGCTCACGTCAAGCCCCCAGGTTCTCGGCTGAGTTGACAGTAGCCCGGGGAGAGTTGCCGGGCGACTATTCGCCAGGGTTCGCCAGGGTGCGCCAGATGGTGTGCCACTGGGCGACGGGTGTCAGGTAGGAACGCGCCACCCCGACCCGGTCGCCTTTTCGCAAGAACGGCCGCATTCCCCAGGATGCGTCCGGGCGGCCGGGCCGGGCAGCGCACTTGAGCAGACAGGCACAGCAGGCACACGAAGGGATCTGTTTCGCCCATGTACACAGCATCGTCCTCCGTGTCCGCCCCGCCCCGGTCGCTGTACCCCCGCCCGGCGGGCAGCGGCCCCTACCTCGACCCCGCTGCCCGGCAGGCGGCCCCCGTGCTCGGTGCGGGTCGGCCACGGCGTCCGGCGGGGCTCGGCACCCAACCGCTCAGCGGGAGACTCGACTTGTCCGGCCCCCAGGGCGCCCAGCTGCGTACGGCGATCGCGTCGGTGCACCGCATCTGCCCGGAGTTCGCTCCGGTGCAGGTGCTGCGCCGCAGCGGACGGTCCGTGCTCCTGGTCGGTACGACCGGGCGCAGCACGGCGGTCGCCAAGTGTTTACTCGATCACTCCCCCGCGTGGTCCGAGCGGATCCGGCACGAGATAGCGGCTTACCGCTCGTTCGTCCGGCACCGCCCCCCGGTGCGGGTGCCGAGACTGATCGCGGCGGACCCGGACAACTGCACCCTGGTCATCGAGCGGATGCCGGGACGGGTGGCGGCGCTGCAGCGGCACCCGGCCGAGGCCCCGCCCCGGGCGGACATCAGGGCGGCCCTCGGCGCGATCTGCCGGCTCAACGCCTGGCGACCGCCGGCGGGCACCTTCGACGCCCCGCTCGACTACGCGGCCCGCATCTCCCGGTATCACGAGCTGGGGCTGCTCACCGACCGGGACATGGGCGATCTGCAGAAGCTGCTGCATGGCATCGCGGCGACCGCGGGCCGGCAGGGCATGGGCCAGTTCTGCCACGGCGACGCACTCCTGTCGAACATCCTGTTGTCCCCGGCCGGTCCAGTGCTGGTGGACTGGGAGCACGCGGGCTGGTATTTGCCGGGCTACGACCTGGCGGTGCTGTGGTCGGTCCTCGGGGACGCGCCGGTGGCACGCCGTCAGATCAGCCAGATCGCCCAGTCGGCGGGCCCCGCCTCAAGGGACGCGTTCCTGGTGAACCTGATGCTCGTCCTGACCCGGGAGATCCGTACCTACGAGACGGCCGTGCAGCGTTCGATGCACGACGCGACCCCGGCGGCACCGGGAGTGGCCCACCCGGGTGCTGCGCCGTCCGGCGAGGAGCAACGGCTGCTGCTGCGGCGGCTGCACGACGACTGCCAGCTGGCCCGCAAGGCCGTGCGCGCGGCGGTCGGCACTCGCTGACGGGGACGGCGGTCCGCGGTGCGCCACCGACGGCGCACCGCGGATCTTCGTATGTCCGGGGCCGGTGCGGACACGGCCATTGGTGTGGGCCACTGACGCCCCGCAGGCCCGCACACCGCCCCCGCGAAACTCCGCCACCCTCGTGTTGACATGGGAAATCTCCCGCCTCTGGGCATGATTGACGGATCGTCGGCCAGCGGGTACCACTGACCCACCGCTCGGCCTTGCACGCCCCGTCACGCTCGTCCGTCCCAGGAGGCTGCGTTGAGAGGATCCGTCACCGACCCCGCGTCCACCCCCGGCCACAGACACGCCCGCACGGCCGCGGGCGCCCTCGCCTCGGCGGCCCTCCTGCTGCCGCTGCTCGGCGCGGCCCCGGCCGCCGGCACCCCCGCATCGTCCGCGGGATCACTGCAGCGGGCGTTCTCCGCCGCGGCCACCGAGTACCACGTCCCGCAGAGCGTGCTGCTCGGCGTCTCCTACCTCCAGTCCCGCTGGGACGCGCACGACGGCGCGCCGAGCGTGAGCGGCGGTTACGGCCCGATGCACCTCACCGACGCGCGCACCGCGCTCGCCGCCACCTCGCACCACAGCCAGGGCACGGAGAACCCCCGCGGCGACGGCGCCCGCCGCGCCCTGCACCCCACCGCCACCGTGCCCGCCGAGTCCCGGCTCCCCGCACGCCTCGAGACGCTGCCGAAGGCGGCCGCACTGACCGGCATCCCGGCCGAACGGCTGCGTACCGACCAGGCGGCCAACGTCGCCGGCGGTGCCGCACTCCTCGCCTCGGCCCAGAAGGACCTCGGCGAGCCGCTGAGCAGCGACCCGGCGGACTGGTACGGAGCGGTCGCCCGCTTCTCCGGCGCGGACGACACCGCGACCGCGGCCGCCTATGCCAACGATGTCTTCGACGTGCTCCGCGTCGGCGAACAGCGCACCACGGACGCCGGTCAGCGGGTCGCCCTGGCCGCCGAGCCCGGCCTCGCCCCCGACACCGCGCAGATCGGAAGGACGGGCCTGCGCGCCCTGTCCGACGACGGCACCGAGTGCCCGAAGTCGGTGTCCTGCGAGTGGATCCCGGCGCCGTACCAGCAGTTCGGCGACAACGACTACGGCAACCACGACCTCGCCGACCGCCCGGCCTCGCAGAGCATCAAGTACATCGTCGTGCATGACACCGAGGGCACCTGGGACGGTGTGCTGAACCTGGTCCAGGACCCCACCTATGTGTCGTGGAACTACACCATCCGCTCCACCGACGGTCTGATCGCCCAGCATGTGAAGGCCAGGGACGTGGCCTGGCACGCGGGCAACTGGTACATCAACGCCAAGTCGATCGGCATCGAGCACGAAGGCTTCCTGGCCGCGCCGGACGCCTGGTACACGGAGGCCATGTACCGATCCTCGGCCCGGCTGGTGCTCTATCTGGCCGCGAAGTACCGCATCCCGCTGGACCGGCAGCACATCCTCGGCCATGAGAACGTGCCCGGCCCGACCACGTCGACCATCCCCGGCATGCACACCGACCCCGGCCCCTACTGGGACTGGCGGCACTACTTCGAGCTGCTGGGTCACCCCTTCAAGCGGACCGCGGGCAAGAGCGGCGCGCTGGTGACGATCCTGCCCGACTACGCCACCAACCGGCCGACGTACACCGGCTGTGCCACCTCCGACGGGCCGTGCGCGGCGCACGGTTCCAGCGAGGTGCGGCTGTACTCCGACCACGACGAGAACTCGGCCCTGATCAAGGACGTAGGGCTGCACAAGGGCGCGGACTCCACGATCGACGTCAACGACGTGGGCTCACGGGTCTCCACCGGCCAGCAGTACGCGGTCGCCGGGCACTACAAGGACTGGACGGCGATC
The DNA here is from genome assembly GCF_040612015.1 of Streptomyces sp. NPDC006476. Classification (NCBI taxonomy): domain Bacteria; kingdom Bacillati; phylum Actinomycetota; class Actinomycetes; order Kitasatosporales; family Streptomycetaceae; genus Streptomyces; species Streptomyces sp. NPDC006476. The sequence continues at coordinate 177,979 of NZ_JBEXPK010000009.1, forward strand.
TGGTACCTGGGGCAGAAGGCCTGGTTCAAGAACCCGAGGAAGCACCCGACGGCGGTGCCGGCATCGGGTCTCGTCGTCACGCCGAAGGCCGGCCTGGACAGCGTCCCGGTGTACGGACGCGCCTACCCGGAGGCCGCCGCGTACCCGGCGGGAGTGCCGGTCCAGGCGGTGTCCGCGCTGCCGTACACCCTGCCGAAGGGGCAGAAGTACGTGGTCGGGGATCTGGTGCCGGGTGAGTACTACTACGCGGTCACCTTCACCACCGACGCGCACCGGGTCGTGCGGGGCAAGGACCTGTACTACGAGATCCAGTACGGCCACCGGGTGGAGTTCGTCCGGGCGGCGGACGTGCGGCTGCTGCCCGCGGGCAAGTAGACGAGCCGCGTCAGCCCTGCTGGAAAAGCTCCGCCGGGAGCGGCTTCAGCAGGGCGTACAGGTCGTCGGTGATGGGCCGGTCCCAGGCGGCGATGGTCACCAGGACGTTGTCACTGCGGTCGAACTGGACGCAGGAGATCCGGCTCTCCGACAGCTTCAGGCGGCGCACGATCAGCAGGTTGTCGCCCTGCATGACGGGCATGTCCTCGACGCCGACGACGGTGACCTCCTCCTCGTTCTCCAGCGCGAGCAGCAGCTGGGCCACCTCGAAGGGGATCTCGCCCTCGCCGACCTCGCGGGCCGGGGAGCCCTCGGGGAGGTTGCCGATGATCATCGCGGGGCCGCGGCCGCCGAAGAGGTCGTAGCGCAGGAAGACGCCCTGGCAGGTGCCGTCGGGGGCGGGCAGCAGACCGGCGCCGAGGTTGCCGGGCCAGTCGCCCGGGTCCATGGCCAGGACGTCGAAGTCGGGGCCGGCGGGGGTGGCGTTGCGGCGGCGGAGGAACGACATGGGCCCATGGTAATGGGACGAGGGGCCGTACCGCGGGCGCGGGGGCGTGCGGGACCGCACCGCTCTCAGGTCGTCCTCAGCGCGGCCGGCAGTCCGGTGATCTCCGTCCCCATCTTCCGGCAGACCGCCGACAGCAGGCGGACCGCCATCGGCTCGTCGATCTGCATCTCCCGCGCGACCTCCGCCTCGCTGAGTCCCTCGGCCGCCAGGTTCGCGGCGGTGCGTTCGCGGGCCGTCAGGGTGTCCGTCTCGGTGCTGTGCAGGCGTCGGGGACGCAGCCCGGCCGCGGTGAGTTCCTCGCGGGCCGACTCGACCAGTCCGTCGGCGCCGCACTGGACCGCCGCGTCGAGGCCTCGGTAGAGGTGTTCGGCGGCTTCGCGGGGGCGGCCGGTGCGGCGGAGTTCGGTGCCGAGGGCGACCAGGGCACAGGCGAGTTCGTAGGCGGCCGGGGAGCGCTCCAGATGGGTGACGGACTCCTCCAGGTACTTGACGCGGGCCGATCCCGAGGAGACCTCCGCCGCGGTGCGCAGGGCCTGGCCCACGGCGGACGGGGTGCCGTACTGGCGGGCACGGGCGAGCGCTTCCAGGGCGGTGGCGACGGCCCGCTCGGGGGTCTCGTGGGCCTCGGCGCGGGCGAGGTGGAGCTGCCAGGGGCACCAGGCAGGGTTGCGCATGCCGCGCGGTTCCAGGCGGCGGCCCGCGGCGGCCAGTTCCTCCGCCGCCTCCTTGGTCAGGCCGCGGGCGAGCAGGAGCTCACCGTGGACGGTCTGGGCGTCGGGGAAGACGACGGCGGCCGGGAAGGGCGCGCAGAAGGAGTAGTCCTCGCCGACGTGGGTGGCCTCGGTGAGCCGGCCGCGGGCGAGCAGGACCTCGATGAGGATGCCGACGGCGTACCAGTGGGCGGGTGTGCCGGGGCCGACGCGCTCGGCGAGGCGGAGGCCGGCGCGGACGAAGTCCTCCGCCTCGGCGAGCCGGCCGCGCCGGTAGCGGACGTAGGCGAGGAGGGTGTAGGCGAAGGAGAGGTGGGCGCCGCGCCAGCCCTGGCGTTCGAAGTCGGCGATGCCGGCCGCGAAGAGTTCCTCGGTGCGGCCGGGCCGGTCGGCGTACATGAAGGCGAGGGCGACCAGGACGGGCACCTCGAAGCCGCGGTCGGGCTCGGCCCAGCCGAGGCCGCCGTCGAGGGCGCGTTCGGCGTGCTGGAGGGCGATGTGGGCGGGCTCGCCGCGCAGCGTGGCGTCCCAGGCGCGCAGGCCGATGATGTACCGCTCGGTGAGATCGCGGCCCTTGAGGCGGTCGGCGAGCTTGGTGAGACGCCGGGAGCGGGAGGGGTGGTCGGGTTCGTCGGCGCGGAAGGCGTCCCACATGAACTCCTCCGACACCATGCGCAGCTTGACCCGGGCGTCGTCGGTCACCCGGATCTCGCGGGCCAGGGTGTCGGAGGCCTCGGCGAGGCGGTCGCTGTGGGCGAGGACCTGGGAGAGCCGGTAGACGATGCGGTGGCGCAGGCCGGCGTCGGCGATGGGCTCCTCGAGGGCGGCGCGCAGATGGTTGACGGTGGTGGCGGGCTCGGTGAGCAGCGAGGCGGAGCCCAGTTCGTACAGGACGGCGGCGCGGTCCTCGGCGTTCGGGGGTTCGCGCAGGGCGCGGGCGAGGTAGCTGCGCGCGGCGTCGGGGGCGCCGGCGCGCAGGGTCTGCTCGGCGGCGGCACGCAGCTGCTGCACGACCCAGGTGTCGCCCTCGGGGTGGGTCTCCAGAAGGTGCCGGGCGGCCGCGGCGGGGCCCAGCCCCGCGTCGATCACGCACCAGGCGGCCTGGCCGTGCAGGGCGACGCGGACGCCGGGCGGGATGGCCCGGTAGACGGCGGTGGCGATCAGCGGGTGGACGAACTCCAGGGTGTCGCCGCCGGTGAGGATGCGGGCGCCGCGCAGGGCGTCGGCGGCGTCGGCGGCCTCCTCGTGGCCGAGGCCGGCGACGGCGGCGGCGAGCTGCGGATGGATCTCGGTGCCGAGGACGGCGCAGGCCCACGCGAAGCGGACGGTCGAGGCGCCCAGACGTTCGAGGCGGGCGACGAGGCCGCTGCCCTTGACGGCGGCGGCCAGATCGCGCAGCAGATGGGCGCTGTTCTCGGTGGGGGTGAGACCGCGGTCGCGCACCTTGGCGATCAACTCGACCGTCTCGAAGGGGCTTCCGGCGGTGACGGCCCAGCACTCGCGGCAGAACGCATCGTCGGCGTGCAGCCCGAAGGTCTCGCGCACCAGGCGGGCCACCGCGGCGGCGCTGAGCGGCTCCAGGTCCAGGGGACGTCCGCCCGCACGGCCGGGCAGTCCCCGTAACGGCTCGGCGTGGTCGGGGAGTTCGTCGGGCCGGTAGGCGACGACGACCAGCAGCGGCAGCTGTTCGGCGCGCGGGGCGAACGCGGCGAGCCAGCGCAGGGATTCGGGGTCGGCCCAGTGGGCGTCGTCCAGCACCAGCACCATCGGGGCGCGCAGCACGGCGAGATGGGTCAGCACCCAGTCCATGCCGTCGCGCAGGCCCTGAGGGTCGGGCGGGGCGGCGGCGGTCGGCGCGCACAGGCCGAGGGCGGGGCCGACGATGTCGTACCAACTGCCCAGTGAGGCCCGCAGATCGCTCTCACCCGAGCCGGCGAACTCGGGCTGCAGCAGCTGGCGTGCCACGTGGAAGGCGACCCGCTGCTCCTGGTCGCCGCCGCGCGCGGAGAGCACGGTGCAGCCCCGCGTGGTGGCGCGCCGGCGGATCTCGGCGAGGAGGGTGGTCTTGCCGATGCCGGCGCGTCCTGCGACCGCCAGCAGGGCGCCCCGAGGACGGTGGGCCGCTGCGGCGCCGTCCGTGCGCAGTCCGGCCAGCTCGTCCAACGCCTCGTCGACAGCGGCGAGTTCGCTCTCGCGCTCGAAGAGGGTGCGCTTGCTCCGTACGATGCGCTGCACCATGTGTACCCCCCGCCCCGGTGGTGCGCCCGCGCGGGGAGCGAGCGGGCACCGTGGCCTACAGGCTGCTCAGAGTACGCCTCACGGGGTCGCCGCGCCCCGGTCTGACCGTTACTGCCGGCCCCGGAAACACGGCAGACGTCACCGATCCGCAGGCCCCACCGGCGGCACCGGGCGACGACCAGGCCGTCAAGGAGACGCTGGAGGACTACACCCTCCGTTTCGCGCCCCGCAGTTACCGCCGCTGGACCCCGATGGTCGTGGCGACGACCGCGCTCGGCGGGATCGTCTACATGGCCGACTTCTCCATCGGCGCCGGCATCGGACTGGCCCACGGCACCGGCAACGCGCCGCTCGCGATCCTCGTCGCGGCCGCCGTCATCTTCGTCACCGGATTCCCGCTGGCGTACTACGGAGCCCGCCACAACATCGACCTGGACCTCATCACCCGTGGTTCCGGCTGCGGCCTGCCGGGCGCACGAGGCCGTCGTCTGCTCGCTGTGCCTGAGTACGGACAGGGTCGGCGACCACGTCCTGCCCGCCGACGGCCGTGCGGCGGGATCAGAGGGTTAGCAGCTCCTCGTAAAACCCGCCGAACTCCCGCTCCCGGTCGACCAGATGGATCTCCAGGATCCAGTGACAGCGGCGCCCGGCCTTGTCGGTGCGCCGCAGCGGGGTGTCGTTGGCGGGGGTGATGTACGACTCGGTGTGCGCGCCCTCGATCGTCTCGTGGGGGAACTCCCCGACCAGGTGCCCGGCGTGCCAGCCGCCCAGCTCCCAGCCGGCCTCCTTCGCCAGCCGCTCGACCTCGGCGTACAGCCCGGCGCCTGTGATGTCCGGGTCGGCCGCGAAGAACCGCTTGCCGGCGTCGAAGATCTCCGCCAGGTCGTCGCGCAGCCGGTGCTTGACCGGGTCGTCGCCGAGGACGAAGGTCCGGCCGAAGTCGGCCTCGTACTCCTCGAAGATCGGGCCGAAGTCGGCGAACACGATGTCGTCCGCGCCGATCGTCCGGTCCGGCGGATTCTCCCGGTACGGCATCAGGGTGTTCGGCCCGGAACGCACGATCCGCTTGTGCCAGTGCCGGGTCATGCCGAACAGGTCGTTCGCCAGATCCCGGATCCGGTCGCTGACCTCCCGCTCCCCCGCGCCGGGCGCCACGAGCCCCCGCGCCCCGATCTCCGCGAAGAGCCGCTCGGCCTTCGCCTGGGCGTCCAGCAGCCTCGTCGCGCGCGTGATCTCGTCATCCGCCATGCGGCCGACCGTAATCACCGCGATCGTGTACGGCAACGCGATTCCGGGGGTCTCGGGTGCCCCGCGTGTCCCGCGGCTGGTCCTCATCGAGGGCGGGGCCAGGGGGGTCACGTCCACCTGGGGTAGCCGCCGTCCACCCGGATCGCGTCGATGCCGCTGATGTGCCGGGCGCCGCAACGGTCCTGCGGCAGGACGAGTTGAGGCCCCGTGCGGTCGAGCGGGGTGCGGTCGATGGTCACCGCGAGCAGGACGGGTGCGCGGCCGAAGTCCGGGTCGATCTCCGCCCAGGACAGCAGGGCGTGGTGGCCGTCCGTACCGGACACGGCGATCAGGAAGCGCAGGCGGTCCTTGCGGCGGGCGGGGTCGAAGACGGGTCCGGCCGCTGTCAGTACGTCGTGCAGCAGCGGCCCGGTGAAGCGGTGGTGCTGGACGCCGCTGGTGGCGCACTCGAAGCTCACCTCGGCCGTGTGCTGCGGCCAGGCCAGCAGGTCGGGCACCGTCAGCCGGGCCGGACGGGTCAGATCGCCGGTGAGGGCGAGCTCCGCCACCGGTGCGGCGGCTGTGAGGGACTGACTCACGGGCCACCACCTCCTGGATGACCGTACCCGGCCGCGCTCCACGTACAAACGCACATGCCAACCTGATAGATCACGATTCCGGCTCATGCGATGCGACAGGAGACTTTTCCCTCGCATCTGCGGCACTATCCTCTGTGTATGCACACCTACCGGATCGGAGACACCGCCGCGTTGCTCGGCGTCAGCACCGACGCCGTGAGGCGTCTGGTCGACGGTGGCAGACTCACCGCCGACCGGGACGAGATGGGCCACCGGATCATCCCCGGGCCCGCTCTCGCGGCCTACGCCCGGCGGTTGCACGGCACGGAGCGGGAGACCACCGGCTCCTCGGCCCGCAACCGCTTCCCCGGGATCGTCACGGACGTGGTTCTCGGGGACGTGTCGGCGCAGGTGGAGATCCAGGCCGGGCCGTTCCGGGTAGTGGCGACGGTCAGCCGGGAGTCGGCCGAGGAGCTGACGCTGGAGCCGGGTGTTCCGGCGGTGGCCGTGATCAAGTCGACCAACGTGGTCGTCGAGAGGCCGTGACTGGTCCGTCCGGACCAGACGTGATGTTGTGTCCGTGAGGACCAGAGGGAGTGGACCCGTGATGACCCGTACCGCGCGCCGGAAGCGTCGGACTCTGCAGGTGGCCGGCGCGGGCGCCGCCGCGCTGCTGGCCCTGACTGCCTGCTCGTCGTCCGACTCGGACTCCTCCTCGGGGAAGTCGGACTCCTCGGCGTCCGCCTCCGGCTCCGCCTCGACGAAGATGTCGGGCACGGTGACCGTCTTCGCTGCCGCCTCGCTCCAGGAGAGCTTCACGGCCCTGGGCAAGGAGTTCGAGAAGGAGCACCCGGGCACCAAGGTCAATTTCAGCTTCGGCGGCAGCGACACCCTCGCCGCGCAGATCACGGGTGGCGCGCCCGCCGACGTGTTCGCCGCGGCGAGCCCCAAGACGATGAAGATCGTGACGGGCAAGGGGGACGCGGTCGGCACCCCCGCCACCTTCGTCCGCAACCAGCTGGAGATCGCCACCCTGCCGGGCAACCCCGACAAGGTCTCCTCGCTGAAGGACCTCACCAAGTCCTCGCTGAAGGTGGTGCTGTGCGACAAGACAGTGCCGTGCGGCGCCGCCGCCCAGAAGGCGCTGACGGCCGGCAAGCTCAAGCTCACCCCGGTCTCCTACGAGCAGGACGTCAAGTCCGCGCTCAACAAGGTGGTGCTGAAGGAGGCCGACGCGGCCGTCGTCTACAAGACGGACGTGAAGGCGGCCGGGAGCAAGGTGCAGGGCGTGGAGTTCCCCGAGTCGGCCAACGCCATCAACGACTACCCCATCACCCTGGTCAAGAACGCCCCCAACTCCGTGGCGGCCAAGGCGTTCATCGCGCTCGTGCAGTCCGCCGAGGGCCAGAAGGTCCTGACCGAGGCGGGGTTCCTCAAGCCGTGACCAAGGTGGACGCCTCCGACGCCGCGCCCGACACCCTGGTGGCCGGGGCGCGGCGGCGGCGCGCGCGGTGGTGGGGCCGCGGGGTGCCGCTGCCGCTGTTGGTGCCCGCGCTGATCGGCCTGGCGTTTCTGCTCGTCCCGCTCGTCGCGCTGCTCGTGCGGACCCAATGGCACGACCTGCCGGACCAGTTGAGCAGTCCCGCCGTGTGGCAGGCGCTCAAGCTGTCCCTGCTGTGCGCCACCGCCGCGACCGCGGTGAGCCTGGTGCTCGGCGTCCCGCTGGCCTGGCTGCTGGCCCGCGTGGACTTCCCCGGCCGTGGCCTGGTCCGGGCCCTGGTCACCCTGCCGCTGGTGCTGCCGCCGGTGGTCGGCGGTGTGGCGCTGCTGATGGCGCTGGGCCGCAACGGGGTGGTCGGGCGGTTGCTGGACTCCTGGTTCGGCGTCACCCTGCCCTTCACCACGGCGGGCGTGGTGGTGGCCGAGGCGTTCGTCGCGATGCCGTTCCTCGTCATCAGCGTCGAGGGCACGCTCCGGGCCGCCGACCCGCGCTACGAGGAGGCCGCGGCCACCCTGGGCGCCTCCCGCTTCACCGCGTTCCGCCGGGTCACGCTGCCCCTGATCGCGCCGGGCATCGGGGCCGGCGCGGTCCTCGCCTGGGCCCGCGCGCTCGGCGAGTTCGGCGCGACCATCACCTTCGCCGGGAACTTCCCCGGCCGTACCCAGACCATGCCGCTGGCCGTCTACCTCGCCCTGCAGAACGACCCCGAGGCGGCCATCGCCCTCAGTCTGGTGCTGCTCGCGGTGTCCATCGCGGTGCTGGCCGGGCTGCGCGACCGTTGGATGAGCGCCGGGTGACCGGGAGCCACGACGTGCGCGCCGACACCGCCCTGGACGGGCTGGACGCCCGCCTGATCGTCGAACGGGGCGCCTTCCGCCTGGACGTGACCCTGAGCGTCGCGCCCGGCGAGGTGGTCGCGTTGCTCGGTCCGAACGGGGCGGGCAAGACCACCGCGCTGCGCGCCCTCGCCGGTCTGACCCCGTTGACGGGCGGGCATCTGCGGCTGGACGGCGAGGAGCTGGACCGTACGCCGCCGGAGTCCCGCCCGGTCGGCGTGGTCTTCCAGGACTATCTGCTCTTTCCCCACCTCACGGCACTGGACAACGTGGCCTTCGGCCCGCGCTGCCAGGGTGTCGGCAAGGCGGAAGCGCGGGCACTGGCCGCCGAGTGGCTCGACCGCATGGGTCTGGCGGACCACGCGGGCGTGAGGCCGCGCCGGCTCTCCGGCGGCCAGGCCCAGCGCGTGGCCCTCGCCCGGGCCCTGGCCACGCGTCCGCGCCTGCTGCTCCTGGACGAACCCCTCGCCGCCCTGGACGCCCGCACCCGTCTCGACGTACGGGCCCAACTCCGCCGTCATCTAGCCGAGTTCGAGGCCGTCGCCGTGCTCGTCACGCACGATCCGCTGGACGCGATGGTCCTGGCCGACCGTCTGGTCGTCGTCGAGCACGGCTCGGTCGTCCAGGAGGGCACCCCGTCCGGCATCGCCCGGCACCCGCGCACGGAGTACGTCGCCCAGCTCGTCGGCCTGAACCTCTACCGCGGGCAGGCCGACGGCCACACCGTCCGCCTCGACACCGGCCCCGCCATCACCACCACCGAGGACCTCACCGGCCCGGTGTTCGTCGCCTTCCCGCCGAGCGCAGTCACCCTCTACCGGGACCGCCCCACCGGCTCCAGCGCCCGTAACCTCTGGCGCTGCGAGGTCGCCGGACTGGAGACGCACGGCGACCAGATCCGCGCCGACCTCACCGGCGAACTCCCGCTGGCCGCCGACCTCACCACGGTCGCCGCCGCGGAACTCGACCTGCACCAGGGCGCGTCGGTGTGGGCGACGGTAAAGGCGACACAGACACACGCCTATCCGGTCTGAGCACGCCTTTGACAGCGGCGGAGCCTCCGGTGCCGACCGGTAACAGGGGTTCCGAAGGGGCCGACCGGCACCGGGAGCGGGTCGAGGGGGTCCTCCCGTCGGCGCGGCGCCCGTTCCAGTCTGGAGGCAGGAGACCCTCGGGGGACTCTCGTGTCATGGTCGTCGTCGCCGTGATGCTCCAACTTCTCATCTTGGTGGGCATGTTGTACGACATCGCCCAACTGCTGGCGCGGGACACGGGGCACCCTTCCCGGCGGCGCCGCGAGCACGCGGAACGGCGGCTCGTACGGCGCCGGTTGGCGGGCCGGATCGAGCCGCCACCTATCGGGCGCGCATGCACGCCCTCGCCGACGACGAGGATGTGCCGCGCCTCGGACGCCCCACGTAGGACCGCGACACAGGGAAGAACGCGTGGCGCAAGGGCCTCTTTGGCCTCCATCTCGGGTCCCCGGTCCCTACGCGCGCGCAGCCGTCGGAGTGATCATCGAAGGAGGCGCAGGCGTCGGCCACGGCACTGTCAGGGGCTCCCCCGTCCCCCGCCGTACCGGCGTCTGCGCCACGGTGCGGCTGGTCGCGAAGGTGTCCGCGCCGAGAGGGGGCCGACCGTCCCGTCGTCCTCGTCCGTTCCGGCACGGGCCCCGAGGACGAGCGCCGGCCGGACGCGGACGGCCGCCCCTCGCCCCGCACGCCGTACCGTGCTGGGCCTCGACCCCGAGCAGCCCGACGACACGGTCATCGCGTACGCGTACGCGTACGCGTACGCGTTCGAGGCCGCGGCCCGTCGCGCCGCTCGGCTGCGGGTCGTCCACGGCTGGAGCCTGCCGCCCTACCTCGGCTACGGCCTTCCGCTGGATCCGGCGCTCGGCGAGGAACTCGCCGACCAGGAGACCAACGCCGTCGAGAAGGTCCTGGCGCCCTGGCGGGAGCTGTTCCCCGGCGTGGAGGTCGTCGAGCAGACCGCGGTCGGCAGCGCGGGGGCCCATCTCGTGGACGCGGCGGCCGACGCCTCACTGGTGGTCGTCGGTCACCGCGTCCGGCACACCCCACAGGCCTTCCATCTCGGCCCCGTCACCCACGCCGTACCGCACCACGCCACGGCACCGGTCGCGGTGGTGCCCCACGACTAGAAACGGCCACCTAAAAACGCCGTCATGTCACGTCCCGGATCTCCATACCGCCCGGCTCCGCGCCGCCCAGGTCGAGGCGGAAGGGGGGATAGGCGTCCGTCATGAGGACGACGTAGGCGGCGACCCGCAGGATCCAGCGGTTGAGTCCGAGGATGAAGTCGAACAGGCCCTTGGGGTACTTCTCGGTGAAGGTCAGGATCACCGCCGCGATCAGGGCCAGTACGGCGACGAGCCCGCCCTCCCACCAGCCGACGCGCCAGCCGCCGAGGAAGAACCCGATGACGATGTAGTGGGGTATGGCCAGCAGCCACCACTTCACCAGCACCAGTCCCCGGGAGAGCCGCTCGGGATAGGCGATCTCCAGCCGCGCCGGATAGCCGGGCTCCTCGCCCAGGCTGAACGGCGGATAGCGGTCGGTGCCCAGAGCGCCGTACGAGTAGTACCCGACCCGCCAGGACCAGCGCAGCACCCCCAGGTTGAAGTCGAACAGGGCGCGTGGGTAGCGCTCGGTGAACAGGATGCTGAAGAACGCGATCACGCTGACGACGGTGAAGGCGATCCACAGGAAGAACAGCACCACGTAGTGCGGGATGATCAGGATCCACTTCACCAGCCACAGCCACCGGGACAGTGGCGCGTCGAGCACGGCGTCCACCCGGACCGGACGGTCGGGTACTCCGGCGAGCGTTGTCATGGCAATCAACTCCTTCGGCCCCCGTGCCGAAGACGGTGAGGGCCCTCAGTACCAGACTGAACCCCATGGGCATCCCGGGCATGAGGGGCCGTTCGGGGCGCCCATGGGGCCCACCGGTCCCGAAGAGGCCGAGCGGGCCGAAGGTCGGGCCCTTCGGCCCTTCTGGTCGCGGTGCGCGCGGAGGTTGTATGGGGGTGGCGGAAAGGACCGGAAAAGGCGCGAGAGACGAGCGGCCGACACCGCGCACCGCGCAATCAGGATCCGCGAGAAGCGGATGGTCCTCTCCGCCGCTCTCTTCCCCCCTCGGCGCCGGCGGGCCTCAGCTCCCCGCGGTCGCCCGTACCGTGCGGGGTGAGGCGCCCAGTTCCCTGTGGCAGGTCTTGTTGAAGGCCTGCAGGTCGGGGATGCCGACCGTGGCCGCGATCGCCGGGATCGCGAGGGTCGAGGCGATCAGCAGGTGCCGGGCGCGCTCCATGCGGCGGCGCCGGATGTAGGCGACGACCGTGTGCCCGGTGCCGTCGCGGAACAGCCGGGTCAGATGGGTGTGCGAGACGCCGGCGGCCCGGGCGATGTCCGGGATGGTCAGGGGGCCGGCCAGCTGCTCCTCGATGTACGCCATGGCGGTGCGCAGGGCGGGGTGCCGGACGCCGGGACGGTGCTCGGCCGCGTCGGCCAGGGCCGTCGTGCGCCACAGCACCGTCCAGAGTTCCGCCGAGGCCCGCGCCGGGGACTGGGTGCCGGCGGCGACCGTCTGCCGCAGCAGCCCGCTGAGCACAGCCGCCTGCGCGCCCGCGTCCTGCATCGCCGGCACCCGGCGCCGCTCGCCCTCGCCGGGGAGACGAAAGTGGGCGTACAGGTGTTCGCAGCGGGGCGCGTCGTAGTGGAAATGGACCTCCGTGTCGGGCGGTACGAGGCTGATATGGCCCGGGCGGATGGGATGCCGGGTGCCGCCGAACTCCAGGACGCCCGAGTAGCCGTAAAGGTGCAACTGCCACAGGCGCGGGAGGCGGAAGACCTCGTGCGGGCCGGCCGATCCGTGGACGCCGACGCCCGCGTTGACGACCTGCGGCGGCAGGTCGAGGGCCAGGTCCACGTACTGAGGCATGGTGGAAATTTACCAGTGCTCGCCGAATACAGCCCACGACAGGCGGGCCGGGGCTTTCTACGGTTGCCGTATGCCAACCACACGACAGCTGCTGAACTCCGTCCAGGTGGCGCGGTTCGTGGCCCACGGTTTCCTGCGTCTCGACGCGGTCGTGCCCCCGGAGATGAACGAGGAGGCCCTCGGCGTCTTCGACACCGGGCTCGACCCGGTGCCCTACGGCTCCGAGGTGCCGAAAGCCTTCCCCGAGAGCTCCTTCGCCCGCCGGCTCGTCGAACTGCCCGCCGTCGCGGGCGCGTTGGAGAGCCTCGTGGGGCCGGACCCGACCATCGACCACCACTTCGTGCACACCCGTGAGCCGCACCAGGGCAGCGCCCAGCCGCTGCACGCGGACGCGCTGATCGACCTGCGCACCGACGCGTTCGACGTGCAGCTCATGTACTACCCGCAGGAGGTCACCGCGGACATGGGCGGCACGCTCATCGTCCCGGGCAGCCATCTGCGCCGCACCAACGAGAGCGACACCGGCCGCTACCAGAACCTCCTCGGCCAGACCCGCCTGACCTGCCCGGCCGGCACGATCGCCCTGCTGCACCACGGCATCTGGCACGGCGGCCGGCGCAACGACAGCGACACCGTCCGCCATATGTACAAGATCCGCTTCAACCCGACCGTGCCGCAGGTGAGGCTGTGGGACACGGCCGACCTGGACGACCCGGCCGTCCGCGAGGAGCTGCGGCGGGTCTTCCCCTGGTACGAACCCGCCACCGGCCGCCTGGAGATCCACAACCGGGTCCGGCTGTGGCGCTCGCTGACCGGCGACCCCGGCTTCGACATCGACCACTGGGCCACCCGGATCTCCAACCGGCCCGCTTCGCGAAGGAGCACGGTGTGACCACCCGACAGCAGGTCCTCGTCCTGTACCTGGGCACCTCCGCCCTCGACTCCGACGTCGTCGGGTGGGCCCGCTACGACGGCACGGGCGGCACCCGGCCCACGACGGGCGACAGCGACGAGCCGCCGTACAAGACGGGCGCGGCCGCCCTGGAGGACGGCTGGCGGCTGTTCCAGGCGGCCCAGCTCGTCCCGCCGTACCCGGGGGCGGAGCACGAGACGTCGTTCCTCAAGCACGAGTTCTTCTTCGAGAAGCTCGTCGAGGTGTGACCACCGGGGAGGGTGTCACTCCTCCGCCGGCGTCGGCGGCACCACCGCGACCGGGCTGACCGCATGCAGCAGGACCGCGTGGGTGACCGACCCCAGCATGCGGGCCGGGGCCAGCAGACGCCGGCGGTGGCGGCCGACCACGACCAGGTCGGCGGCGCGGGAGGCGGCGACCAGCAGACCCGCCGCGTCGCCCGGCATGGCGTACGCCTCGGCGCGGACGTCGGGGTGGTTCTTGCGATGGGGGGCGAGGAAGCCCTCGGCGAGGGTCCACGTGTCGCGCTCGACGGCCTCCTGGTCGACCATCAGCGGCATGAGCTCCGAGGGGGCCACCCAGGACTGCACCGGCCAGGCATAGGCGGCGATCACCTGCAGGCGGGCGCCGCGCAGCGCGGCCTCGGTGAAGGCGAAGTCCAGGGTGGCCTCGTCGGGGCTGTCGGCCTGCAGCCCGACGACGACACGGGGGCCCGGCTCGGCGGGCGCTTCGCCGTGCACCTCGCGGCCGGGCCGCGGGATCACCACCACGGGGCACTCGGCGTCCCGTGCGGCGGCCATGCCGCTGGAGCCGAGCAGCAGAGTGGCGAAGCCGCCACGCCCCCGTGAACCGAGCACCAACAGCTGTGCGGTGGACCCCAGTTCGGGCAGCAGAGCGGTGGGCGCTCCCTCCAGCCCCACGTACTCGATGTCCGGCCGGTCCGGCACCCCCGCGAGATACGCGTGGACCTGGTCCAGCACCGAATCGGCCTCCGGGTCCGGTGGCCCCGCGACCAGGACGTCGGGCTGTGCCCAGACGGCGTACTGCCGCACATGGACCACCCGCAGCGGCGCCCCGCGTCGGCGGGAGGTGTCGAGGGCCCAGTCCAGGGCGCGCAGGCTGTCGTCCGAACCGTCGACCGCCGCGATGACCGGCAGGGTGCTCATGGGTTCCTCACCTCCGGAGTACGACCGTCCCCCGGGGCCAGCCTCGCGCAGGCGGCGGTCCCGGGGACGTACTCACGGTCGCGTGTCCGGGAAAACCGGCGAAACGCACCTCCGACGGTTCACACGGGCCGGTCTCCGCGATTCGGGTTGGCGCGGTTCCGGTTTCCGCGGTTCAGGTGAGGTCGAACTCGCCCTCCCTGGCACCCGACACGAACGCACCCCACTCCGCCGGGGTGAAGATCAGGGAAGGGCTCTCCGGGCGGCCGCTGTTGCGCATCGCGATGAATCCCTCGACAAAGGCGATCTGGACATCCCCCAGGCCACGGCTGCTCGAGTGCCAGTCGGCGTTGCTGAGGTCCAGCTCCGGCTTGTCCCAGCCCGCGAACGGGTGCTGCTGGATGGTGCTCTCGGCCACGTCCGTGCTCCTCCCGATTTCGTCGTCCGCGGTCAGCCTAGCGATCGGGTCCGACCGCCGACAGGCCGCGTGAGGAGGACCTTGCGGGAACCTTTCAGGACTCGGGGGGTTCGGAGCCCACCAGCCACATCGAGAAGAACTGCGATCCGCCGCCGTAGGCGTGCCCGAGGACCCGCCGGGCCCCGTCCACCTGGTGTTCTCCGGCCTGCCCGCGCGCCTGGAGCGCCGCCTCGGCGAAGCGGATCATGCCCGACGCCCCGATCGGATTGGTCGACAGAACCCCGCCCGACATGTTGACCGGAAGATCACCGTCCAGCTCAGTGACCCCTGACTCGGTGAGCTTCCACCCCTCGCCCTCGTCGGCGAAGCCGAGGTTCTCCAGCCACATCGGCTCGTACCAGGAGAACGGCACGTACATCTCGACGGCGTCGATGTCCCGGCGCGGATCAGCGATGCCGGCCTGCCGGTAGACGTCGGCGGCGCAGTCCTTGCCGGCCTGGGGCGAGACGAAGTCCTTGCCGGCGAAGAGGGTCGGTTCGCTGCGCATGGCGCCGCCCAGCATCCAGGCCGGCGGCCGGGGCGCCCGCGCGGCCCCCGCCCGGTCGGTCAGCACCATCGCGCAGGCGCCGTCGGAGGACGGACAGGTCTCCGAGTACCGGATCGGGTCCCACAGCATGGGTGAGGCCTGGACCTTCTCCAGGGTGATGTCGTGCTCGTGCAGATGGGCGTAGGGGTTCTTCAGCGCGTTGCGCCGGTCCTTGTACGCCACCAGGGAGCCGACGGTGTCGGGGGCGCCGCTGCGCCGCATGTACGCGCGCACGTGCGGGGCGAAGAAGCCGCCCGCCCCGGCCAGCAGCGGCTGCTGGAAGGGGATCGGCAGGGACAGGCCCCACATGGCGTTCGACTCGGACTGCTTCTCGAAGGCCAGCGTCAGCACCGTGCCATGGACGCGGGCCGCGACCAGGTTGGCGGCGACGAGGGCCGTCGATCCGCCGACACTTCCCGCGGTGTGCACCCGCAGCATCGGCTTGCCGACCGCGCCGAGGGCGTCGGCGAGGTACAACTCGGGCATCATGACGCCCTCGAAGAAGTCGGGCGCCTTGCCGATGACGACGGCGTCGACGTCGGCCCAGGTCAGCTCGGCGTCCTCGAGCGCCCGCCCGGCGGCCTCGCGGACGAGGCCCGCGATCGACACGTCCCGGCGCGCCGCCACGTGTTTGGTCTGGCCGATCCCTACGACGGCCACGGGCTCCTTGCTCATCGCGGATCCCCTTCGAGTACGGCGACCAGGTTCTGTTGCAGACAGGGGCCGGAGGTGGCGTGGGCCAGCACCCGGTCGGACTCCCCCCGGTGAATACCGGCCGCGGCCTCACCGATGCGGATCAGTCCGGCGGCCATCATCGGGTTGGCCGCGAGGGCGCCCCCGGACGGGTTGACGCGCACGCTGTCGTCGAGCCGCAGTGCCTTGCGCAGCACGACCTCCTGCGAGGTGAAGGGCGCGTGCAACTCGGCGGTGTCGACGGGCCGTTCGAAAGCGCCCGCCTTCTCGGCGGCCAGCCGCGCGGACGGCGAGTCGGTCAGGTCCCGCACGCCCAGGCTGTGCGCCTCGATGCGGTGGTCGATGCCCCGGATCCACGCGGGGCGCTCGCACAGTTCCCGGGCCCGCTCCCCCGCCGCGAGGACGACGGCGGCGGCGCCGTCACCGATCGGCGGGCAGTCGCCGGTGCGCAGGGGCCGTACCAGATACTCGCCCTGCGGCACCGAACCCCTGAGCTGAGCATGGGAGTTGGCGGTGGCGTCGGCTCGGCTGCGGGCGGCGACGGCCGCGAGGGCCGGCTCGTCGGTCTCACCCGCGTCGATGAGGGCCTGCGCCTGCAGGGCGGCCAGGGCGACCGAGTCGGGCCACAGGGGCGCCACGTAGTACGGGTCCAGCTGCCGGGTCAGGACGTCACGGACGGAGCCGGGCGAGGACTTGCCGTACGAGTAGACGAGCGCGGTGTCCGCGTCGCCCGTCAGCAGCTTGGTCCACGCCTCGTACAGCGCCCAGGCGCCGTCCATCTCGACGTGCGACTCGGAGATCGGCGGCCAGGCGCCGACCCCGTCGAGGGCGAGGGTGAAGGAGAAGGCGCGGCCGGCGAGGTAGTCGCTGGAGCCGGAGCAGGTGAAGCCGATGTCGGCGGTCTTCAGGCCGGTCCGGTCCAGCACCTCGTGCAGCACGGGCATGAGCATCTCCACCTCGGAGAGCTCGTCGGTGGTGCGCCGGTGGTCGGTCTGGGCGAAGGCGACGACCGCGATGTCCCGGGTCACAGCAGCTCCTTGTAGGTGTCGTACTCCGCGTCGGGCTCGCCGGTGGGCCGGTAGTGGTCGGGGTAGCGGGCACCCTCCGTCCACACCGCCTCGACGCGCAGTCCCATGCGCACCTGGTCGTAGGGGATGCCGCCGATCCGGCCGTGCAGGGCGAGGTCGGCCCCGTCGAGGGCGATGTGGGCGTAGACGTAGGGCACTTCGATGTCGAGGTTCTTCGCCTTGATGTTGACGATGCAGAAGGTGGTGACCGTGCCGCGCGGGCCCACCTCGACGTGTTCGGCCGTGGCGACGCCGCAGGTGGGACAGGCGCCCCTCGGCGGCACGTACACCTTGCGGCAGGAGGGGCAGCGCTCGCCGACCGTGCGCCGCTCGGAGAGGGCGTGGATGTAGTCGGACTGCGCGCGTCCCGGGGAGTAGGTGTAGTCGAGGCGGGCGAAGGCGACGATGCCGCTGATGGCGTCCGCGAACTCGCCGCTGTGGCCGGTCGGTTGGGCCGGCTCGCCGTCGTACGGTTCGAAGCAGGCGATGTCGGTGATGGCACCGGAGCGCTCCTCGGCCCAGCGGACGCGGACGCGCATCCCCGTGCGCACGGCCTCGGGGCCGGGGGCGTCGAGGGCGTGCAGGAGAGCGGTGTCGGCGCCGTCGAGGCGGACCAGGACCCAGGCGAAGGGCGTGTCGAGGGGCTGGCCGCGACGGGGTTCGTGGTTCCAGGCCCAGGTGGTGACGGTGCCGGTGGGGGCGACCTCGACGAGATCGCGGATCTCCTCGGCGGTGGCGGGGTCGTACTCGACGGGTGGGACGAGGGTGCGGCCGTCCTTCGCCTTCACCCCGAGGACGACGCGCTCGCGCAGACCGGTCAGGAAGGCGCTCTGCACCGGGCCGAGGGAGCGGGTGAAGGGGAATTCGACGGCGAGGGGGGCTTTGAGGACTTCGGGCATGCCCGGTCTCCTTCGGTGGGGGTCAGGCGCGTTTGTAGACGGGCTGCCGTTTCTCCGCGAAGGCTCGGGCGCCTTCCTTCGCATCGGCCGTGTCGAAGATCGGCCAGCCGCGCTTGAGTTCGGAGGCGAGGCCGTCGGTCTCCGTCATCTCGGCCGTCTCGTAGACGGACGCCTTGATCGCCTCGACCGCCAACGGCCCGCACGCGTTGACCTGTTCTGCGATCTCCAGCGCCCTGTCGAGCGCGGTGCCGTCCGGTACGACATGCCCGATCAGCCCGATGTCGGCGGCCTCGCGGGCGGTGTAGGGGCGGCCGGTGAGCAGCATCTCCAGGGCGTGGGTGCGCGGGATCTGCCGTTGCAGCCGGACGGTCGACCCGCCGATCGGGAACAGACCGCGTTTGACCTCGTAGAGCCCGAAGGTCGCCGACTCGCCCGCGACCCGGATGTCGGTGCCCTGGAGGATCTCGGTGCCGCCCGCCACGCAGTAGCCCTCGACGGCGGCGATCACCGGTTTGCGGGGGCGGTGATGGCGCAGCAGTGCCTTCCAGTGCAGGTCCGGGTCGGCCTTGAGGCGGTCCCGGTAGTGCTCGCCGTCCGTGCCCCGGCCCGCGAGGGCCTTGAGGTCCATGCCGGCGCAGAACGAGTCCCCGGCACCGGTGAGCACGATCGAGCGCACCGCTTCGTCCTCGTCGGCCTCCACCCAGCCGTCGTACAGCCCGACCAGCATCGGCAGCGAGAGCGCGTTCTTGGCTTCGGGCCTGTTGAGCGTGAGCACCAGTGTGGCGCCTTCGCGCCGCACGGTGAGGTGTTCCGTCCCACCCATGGCCAACTCCCCTCTCCTGGAACGAGAACAGGTTGCAGTAGCCGGGGAGGCACTTCAAGAGTTTTCTGACAGTCAGTCAGATTTCTTCGCGCGAACCCTTCACAGTTGCCGCGCCCTTTGCTCTGATGACCGGCGAACCGACGGATGCGCCTTTCGTGGTCATGGCTGCCGGGGTCAGGAGGAGCGGTGGAGTACAACCTTGCGGACCTGTTCGAGTCGGTCGTCGACGCGGTGCCGGACCGCGAGGCCCTGGTGTACATCGACCACCCCGGCACGGGCGCGGAACGCCGGCTGACGTACGCGGAGCTGGACGCGGCGGCGAACAGGATCGGGCACCATCTGATCGACGCGGGGATCCGGCCGGGCGAGCATCTCGGCCTGCACCTCTACAACGGGGTCGAGTACCTGCAGACCGTGCTCGGCTGCCTCAAGGCGCGGGTCGTACCGGTCAACGTCAACTACCGCTACGTCGAAGAGGAGTTGGTGTACCTCTACCGGGACGCCGATCTCGTCGCCCTCGTCTTCGACGCGGAGTTCGGCGACCGGGTGGCGGCCGCGCTGCCGCAGTGCCCGAAGCTGCGGCATCTCGTCCGGGTGGGGGAAGCGGCCGACATGGCCTCCGTGCTGTCCTTCTCCGAGGCGGAGGCGGGGAGTTCGGCCGAGCGCGGGTTCCCCGCGCGGTCGGGGGACGACCAGTTCATCATCTACACGGGCGGCACGACCGGAATGCCCAAGGGTGTGATGTGGCGTCAGGAGGACCTGTTCTTCTCGGGACTGGGCGGTGGCGCGCCGACCGGTGAGCCGGTCAAGAAGCCGGAGGAGCTGGCCGAGCGGGTGGCCGCCGGGGGCAGCGGGATCACGTTCTTCCCCACTCCCCCACTGATGCACGGCACCTCCACCCTCACCTCCTTCATCGGCTTCAACTTCGGCCAACGAGTCGTCATCCACCGCAAGTTCGTGCCCGAGGAGGTGCTGCGCACCGTCGAGAAGGAGAAGGTCACCAGCATGTCCCTGGTCGGCGACGCGATGCTGCGGCCGCTGATCGACGCGCTGAAGGGGCCGATGAAGGGTACGGACTGCTCCTCGGTGTTCAGCGTCTCCTCCTCCGGCGCGGTGATGTCGGAGACGGTGCGCCGGCAGTTCCAGGAGCTGCTCCCGGGCGCCATGCTGCTCAACAACTACGGCTCCTCAGAGTCCGGCTTCAACGGCACGGCAACGGCGGACTCCGGGGCCGGACAGAGCTTCCGCATCCGCGTCAACGCCCGTACGCAGGTCGTCGACCCGGCCACACACGAGGCGGTCGCGGTGGGTGAGGTGGGCCGGGTCGCCCAGTGCGGCCATGTGCCGCTCGGCTACTACAACGACCCCCGGAAGACCGCCGAGACCTTCTTCGAGAAGGACGGCCAGCGCTGGGTGCTGCTCGGCGACATGGCCACGGTGGACGAGGAGGGCGTGGTCACCGTCCTGGGCCGTGGCTCGCAGTGCATCAACACCGGGGGCGAGAAGGTGTACCCGGAGGAGGTCGAGCAGGCGCTGAAGTCCCACCCGGACGTGTACGACGCGCTGGTGGCCGGGGTGCCGGACGCGCAGTGGGGGAACCACGTGGCCGCTGTGGTCCAGCTGCGCGAGGGCGCGTCGCGGCCGTCCCTGGAGGACATCCAGTCGCACTGCCGCACCCATCTCGCCGGCTACAAGATCCCACGCCAGCTGGTGATCGCCGAGACGATACGGCGTTCTCCCA
Source organism: Streptomyces sp. NPDC006476 (assembly GCF_040612015.1). Lineage (NCBI taxonomy): Bacteria > Bacillati > Actinomycetota > Actinomycetes > Kitasatosporales > Streptomycetaceae > Streptomyces > Streptomyces sp. NPDC006476. The sequence continues at coordinate 198,215 of NZ_JBEXPK010000009.1, forward strand.
GCGGCAAGGCGGACTACCGGTGGGCCAAGGAAGTGGCGGTGGCGGCGGATCGGTAGGGGGCGAGGGGCTCGTGGGAAGGGGGCGCGGGCAGGGCACCGTGTGGTGCCCGGTTCGCGGGGGTGATGCGGGGGCAGGGCCGCAGGCAGGCGTAGTCTTTGCGGGCGGTTGACCCGGGTGTTTGAACGCGGGGTTACGTGGGGCCGTACGCGAGGTTGGTGGCCCTGGCCTGCAGGTCCGGTCCGCCGTGTCAGCACCGCGCTCCGCATGGAAGGACCCTCGGGTGTCGCACCTCACGCCCCCTCGCCAACTGCCGACTGCCGATCCCACGGCGCCGGACCCGGCGGAGGAGGCCTCGACCGCCCCGACGGCGACCGACCCGGAGCCGGGTGCCGTAGCCGACGTACGGACGAGGGGCGAACGGGTGTCCGACTCGACGGACGACGCGCCCGCAGCGGACGCGGAGACGAAGACGGAGACGGCGCAGGAAGACCCCGAGCGGGGAACAGATAACGCAGCGGAGGTAACGGCAGACCGGGCAGAGGACGGAGAAACGCCGTCCACCGAGGCCGCCGTCCCGCCCACGACCCCCACCAGCGCCGCCATACCTGAGAAGTCCACCGGCGGGACGGCCGCCGCATCGGCCGCCGTGACCGCCGATGAACCCCAGACCGAGCCGAGTGACGAATCCGTCTCCCCGGCCGCGGACGAAGTCGCCACCGCGGCCGACGACGAGCCTCCCACCGAGACGACGGCCGCCCCCACCCCAGACGCGACCGCCCCCGCCCCGGACGCGGCCGCCTCCTCCCCCGGCACCCGCCCCGGCTGGTTCGGGTGGCGGCGGCGTTACCCCCGTGCCGCGGGTGTCGTGCGGGTGGGGACGACCGTGTTGGCCGCTGTGTTCGTGATCGTCGCGGATCTCGTGCCGGACAGGCTCGACCGGATCACCCTCCAGTCGGTCATCCGTCTCCCCGTCGAGCCGATCCTCCTCGCGATCGTGCTGCTCGCCCTGCCCGCGAAGGCGCGGCGCGTCGGAGCCGTCGTCGCGGGCGCCTTCCTCGGTCTGACCACCGTGCTGAAGTTCATCGACATGGGCTTCTACCAGACCCTCGCCCGGCCGTTCGACCTGGTCTTCGACTGGACCCTGTTCAGCGACGGCGCGGACTGGGTGAAGGACTCCTTCGGCCGCTCGGGCGAGGTGCTCGCGGTCATCGGCGTCATCGTCCTGTTCATCGCGGTGCTCGTGCTGAGCGCGCTCGCGGTGCTGCGGCTGGCGGACACGATGGGCCGGCACCGCTCCACGGCCGTCGGCACCACGCTCGTCCTCGGCACCGTGTGGATCACCTGTTTCACGTTGAGCGTGGAGTTCGGCAGCGTTCCGTTCGCGACGAAGGGCTACAGTCAGTTCCTCGCCCACCGCATGCAGTCCGTCAGCGACGGACTGGGAGACGCGAAGGTCTTCGCAAAGCAGCTCCACGTCGACAAGTACGCCAACACCCCGTCCGACCAGCTGCTGACCGGGCTGCGCGGCAAGGACGTGATGTTCACCTTCATCGAGAGCTACGGGCGGGTGGCCATCGACGATCCGGCGATGGCACCGGAGATCGACGCGACCCTCCAGCAGGGTGACGCCAGGCTGAAGGCGGCCGGCTTCGCCTCCCGCAGTGGCTGGCTGCGGTCGCCGGTCACGGGCGCCGGCAGCTGGCTCGCGCACTCGACGTTCCTGTCCGGGCTGTGGATCAAGAACCAGGAGCGGTACCGGACGCTGACGACCAGCGACCGCGCGACCCTGACCCGCTACTTCCAGAAGACCGGTGCCTGGCGCACGGTCGGAATCGTCCCGGGTGTGCGCAAGTCCTGGCCGGAGGGCAAGTACTTCGGCCTCGACCACATCTACGACTCCACGCACCTCGGCTACCAGGGGCCGTACTTCAGCTGGACGCCGGTGCCGGACCAGTTCAGCCTGGAGGCCTTCCAGAAGCTGGAGCACGGCAAGAAGAACCGCGACCCGATCATGGCGGAGATCATCCTGGCCTCCAGCCACAACCCCTGGTCGCCCATCGCCCACATGATCGACTGGAAGGACCTCGGGGACGGAAAGATCTTCTACAAGATCAAGAAGGAGGGCACGAACCCCACGGAGGTCTGGAAGAGCGCGTCGCGCGTGCGGACCGAGTACCGGAAGGCGATCCAGTACTCCCTGGACAGCCTGACCGAGTGGATGCAGCGCTACGGCGACGACAACACCGTCCTCGTCTTCCTCGGCGACCACCAGCCGGTCCCGACGGTCACCCGGGGCACCGCCAACAGGGACGTCCCGGTCACCATCGTCGCCCGCGACCCCAAGGTGCTCGACCGCGTCGCGAACTGGGGCTGGACGGACGGCCTCAAGCCCGCGCCCAACGCCCCCGAGTGGACCATGGACACGTTCCGCGACCGCTTCATGGCGGCATACGGCCCGAACGGCGGGTGATGACACCCCGGGCCGGCCGGAAGCCTCCGGACGGCGTAGCAGGACGCGCCCGGGCGGGGCGGGGTCCCTAGGGTCGGATCACGGTGACGGAGGTCACCGCGCCCGAAGGGACCCCCCATGAACACAGGCATACGCGCGCTCACCACCGCCGCGCTGACGATCCTCGTGACCACCGGTCCGACGGCCGTGGCCGCCCACGCGCAGAACAACCTGAACTGCAGTGACTTCGCCACTCAGGAGGACGCCCAGGCGGAGTTCAACCGCGATCCCAGCGACCCCAACCGCCTGGACGCGGACAACGACGGCATCGCCTGCGAGGACCTGCCGCACCGAAGTGCCACCGCCGTCCCCTCCACCCTGCTGCCCACGCGAGGCGTCAACGGCGGTGTCGGCGGTAGCCAGGGGCCCGCCGGCTTCGAGGTGGCGGGTGGGGTCGGGCTGACCGTGCTCGGGGTGGGGCTCGCCGCCGGTCATTTTCTGCTGCGGCGCCGCCGCGCAACGGCGTGGGCGCAGCGGCGTCACTGAGCCACGACGTCTCCTTCCGGCTCGGCGGCCGGCGGCCCGGAGACGTCCCGCCCGTCCAGGAAACGCGTGACCCGGCAGGCGAACCAGTCGGGGTCATCCAGCCAAGGGTAGTGCGCCGCGCCGGGCTGGACGGTGAAGTCGGCATTCGGGAACGCGTCGGCGGCGGCGCGGGCCAGTTCGGGGCAGGGGCCGCCGTCGAGTTCTCCGGCGAGGACAAGGACCGGAGCGGTGACGCGGGCGAGTGCGGCGCTGGTGGCGGGTGGGTCGTAGGCGCCCTCGGAGCCGTACACCTCGAAGGCCTCGTCGTTGAACTGTTCGTCCCCGCGCGCCATGTGCAGTCGAGCCGTATCGTCCCAGCGGCCGTAGAAGAAGGGCGCGCACGCGGGGTCGTAGTCGGATCGCCCCGCCAGCCACCGCTCGAGGGCCGGGAACGCCTCCGGGAACCACGGCTCGCCGCTCCTCAGCCGTGCCGCCGCCAGCCGCTGCTCGGCGGTCGCCGGCATGCCCAGCGCCCACGGAGTGGCGGTCACCAGCACCAGCCTCGCCACCCGCTCCGGGTACCGGGCCACGTACAGCATCGCGAGGCTGCCGCCCGCCGAGTGGGCGAGGACGTCCATCCGGTCGAGTCCCAGGTGCACGCGCAGGGCCTCCACGTCGGCCACGAGCCGGTCGCAGCGGTACGAGCCCAGATCGGCCGGTGTCGCGGAGTCGCCCGTGCCGCGCAGGTCGAGCAGGACCAGACGGCGGCGTGCGGAGAGACCGCCCAGGTCGCCGAGGTAGGCGGAGGCCTGCATCGGGCCGCCGGGCAGGACGACGAGCGGGGCGCCCTCGCCTCGCAGGTGGTAGGCGAGCTCGGTCCCGTCGGCGGCGGTGAAGGTCGGCATGGGCCGATCTTCACCGGCGGCGGAACGGCGCCGCAACGGAGTTCCAGAAAACGCAGTCAGACCTCTTGCCTGCGCCTGGACGGCCTGAATTACTGATCCCGAACAGCTCGACCGAATGATCGGTCGTCCGGATTGATGCGGTTGGTTAGGGAGAAGTCCCCATGGCGGATGCGACGGAGCTGCTGGACGCGGGGGAAAGGCTGGACGCCGGGGCATTGCGGACGCTGCAGCTGGAGCGGCTGCGCGCCTCGCTGCGGCACGCCTACGAGCACGTGCCCTTCTACCGGGAGTCCTTCGACAAGGCCGGCGTCCACCCGGACGACTGCCGGTCCCTGGCCGACCTGGCCCGCTTCCCGTTCACCACGAAGGCCGACCTGCGCGAGAACTACCCGTACGGCATGTTCGCCGTGCCCCGGGACCGCGTCCGCCGCATCCACGCCTCCAGCGGCACCACCGGCCGCCCGACCATCGTCGGCTACACGGACAACGACCTCTCCCTGTGGGCCGACATGGTGGCCCGCTCGATCCGCGCCGCGGGCGGCCGAGCGGGCGACACGGTCCATGTGGCGTACGGATACGGCCTGTTCACCGGCGGGCTGGGCGCGCACTACGGCGCCGAGCGGCTCGGCTGTACGGTCGTCCCCGCGTCCGGCGGTATGACGGTCCGTCAGGTGCAGCTGATCCAGGACCTGGAACCGCGGATCATCATGGTGACGCCGTCGTACATGCTCACGCTGCTCGACGAGTTCGAGCGACAGGGCGTCGATCCGCGCTCCACCTCGCTGCGGGTGGGCGTGTTCGGCGCCGAACCGTGGACCGAGGAGATGCGGCGGGAGATCGAGGAGCGGTTCGCGATCGACGCCGTGGACATATACGGGCTGTCGGAGGTGATCGGCCCGGGTGTCGCACAGGAGTGCGTGGAGACCAAGGACGGGCTGCACATCTGGGAAGACCACTTCTATCCGGAGGTCGTCGACCCGATCACCGGTGAGGTGCTGCCGGACGGTGCGGAGGGCGAGCTGGTCTTCACCTCGCTGACCAAGGAGGCCATGCCCGTCGTGCGGTACCGCACGCGCGATCTGACCCGGCTGCTGCCGGGGACGGCGCGGGTGTTCCGGCGCATGGAGAAGGTCACCGGCCGCAGTGACGACATGGTGATCCTGCGCGGGGTGAACCTCTTCCCGACGCAGATCGAGGAGATCGTGCTGCGCACGCCGGGCGTTGCGCCCCACTTCCAGCTGCGGCTGACCCGTGAGGGACGTCTGGACGCGCTCACCGTACGGGCCGAGGCCCGCCCGGATGCCGCACCGGAGGTCCGTGACGCGGCCGCGCGGGCCATCGCGGCGGCCGTCAAGGACGGCATCGGTGTCTCGGTGGCCGTCGAGATCGTCGAACCGGAGTCACTGGAACGGTCGGTGGGCAAGATCCGCCGGATCGTGGACCTGCGGCGCGCGTGACGGTGGGACGGGGGTCCCTGTCAGCACGCGACCCGCTCGCCAGGCACGGCGCAGGCTCCTCTCAGCCAGCGCCACTCATCAGGCACGGCGGAGGCCCTTGCCGGCCCCGCGACCCGCTCCCCGCGCTGACGGGAACTCCTGTCAACCCGCCGAGCCGGTCGCAGCCAAAGGTGCCAGGGGCGGCCGGGTGATTCCGGACAGGTCGCGGTAGACCACGCTGTTGCGGTCGGTGACGGAGCGGCCGAGCGCGTGGTGCGGCCACAGGCCCCCGGCCATGCGCCGGCTGCGCTCGCCCCACTCCAGGGCCTCGGCGCCGCGCGCCTTGAAGAAGTTGAGGGCGTAGCCGCCGGTGTGGACGCGCAGCAGGCTGAAGCCGCCGGGGTACTCCTTGGCGGCGCCGACCTCCTGCAGTGCCACGTGCGGCGCCTGGGGCAGCACGGTGCGCTTGTTGCGGTGGGTGTGGCCGGCGTGGTGGAGGAAGACGCCCGGGGTGGCGGCATAGGCCTCCAGGATGGCCCTGGCCTGGCGGCGGCCCAGGCGCTGGCCCGCGCCGACGGGGAAGAGCGAGTCCCGTACGGTCAGCGGATGGTGGCCGAAGACGACGGTGGGCTGCTCCCGCTGCTCGCGCAACCGGCCGCGGAACCAGGCAAGTTGCTCGGCGCCGAGCCCACCGGAGTCGGCGCCGTTGCCGCGCTTCTCGTAGGTGTCGAGCCCGATGATGCGCAGCCCGCCCAGGTCGCGCTCGAAGTACCCCGGCTCGTCCGGCCGGCCGAAGCCGCTGCGGAAGGTGTCACCGTCGGACTCCTCGACCGCTCCGGGCCGGTCGTGATTGCCCCGGACGACGAAGTAGTCCCGTCCGTGCGTCCCGAAGCCGTCCAGGATGCCTCTGGCCCGCGCAAGATCGGCGACCGAGCCGCCGGCCGAGATGTCGCCCGCGGCCAGCAGCACGTCGGCCCCTCGTCTGCGGGCCTCCTGCACCAGGGCCCGGGTCATGAGCTCCGGGTAGGGCGCGAGCCCCGGCTGCTGGGAGATTCCGCGCATGAAGGGGATGCCGCCCACGAGCCCGGCGGTGGTCTCGCCGAGGTGCAGGTCGTTGCAGAGCGCGAGGGAGATCAGATGCCGGCCGGGCGGGGGCAGGGGCGTGGTGAAGGAGTACGGGCCGCCGTGCGAGCCCAGGCCGTGCAGGGAGGTGCCGGCGGCGTTGCCGCGGATCAGGTGCAGCGCGGTGGGCCGGGCGGCCACGCCCCGGGAGCGGGCCTGGTAGTAGTACGTCTGCCCGGGCTCCAGGCCAGTGAGTTCCACGTGGTGGTGGGCCGTGGGCAGGTCCTCGCCGGCGACCCGGTTGAGCCGGCCGGGATGGGTGCCGTAGACGACCTCGCCCTCGGTGAGGGCGGGCAGCATGTGCCCGAAGCCGTCGTCGGTGCCCGGCAGGCCGGTGTACCAGGTGATGATCGCGCGGTCCTCGATCAGGGTGACCAGTTCCAGATGGACGGCGGCGATCGGGTGGTGGTGCGGCAGTCGGGTGCGGGCGGCGGAGACGGCACGCAGCAGCGCCGGGGCGAGTAGTGCTCCGGAACGCAGCACCTCACAGGGGCCGGGGACTCCGGCGAGGGCGGCGAGAGGAGCGGGGAAGCAGCAACGCATGCCTGGTTTGTGTCCTCCTGCCGTAAACAGGAGCCATGCTACTGGCGGCCGTGCCGGGTACGAAACGGGTCTTTCCTGTGCATCGCATCACGTGCCCGGGCAGGGGCACGTCGGGTACCCGGGCTGCGCCGCATCATGCGCCGAGGCTGTCGCGCAGCTCTCGTTTCAGGATCTTCCCGCTGGCGTTGCGCGGGAGTTCGTCGACGAACACCACGCGCTTGGGGGCCTTGAAGTGCGACAACTGCTCGCGGGTGTGGGCGATGAGCTCTTCCTCGGTGACCTCGCCGCGCGGTACGACAACCGCCGTGACGGCCTCGACCCACCGCTCGTCGGGCAGGCCGATCACGGCGACCTCGGCGACCGCCTCATGGGTGTAGAGGGCGTCCTCGACCTGGCGTGAAGCGACCAGGACGCCACCGGAGTTGATGACGTCCTTCACCCGGTCGACGATCGTGTAGTAGCCGTGCGCATCGCGCACCGCGAGGTCGCCGGAGTGGAACCAGCCGTCCCGGAAGGCCTCCGCGGTCTCTTCCGGCTTGTCCCAGTAGCCCTCGCACAACTGCGGCGAGCGGTAGACGATTTCACCGGGCGTGCCGTCGGGGACGTCCTTGCCGTCCTCGTCGACCACGCGGGCGTCGACGAAGAGCACGGGCCGGCCGCAGGAGTCCATGCGGCCCTTGTGCTCGTCGGGGGAGAGGACGGTGGCCAGGGGGCCGATCTCGCTCTGGCCGAAGCAGTTGAAGAAGCCGAGCTTCGGCAGCCGTTCGCGCAGCCGCTCCAGGACGGGCACCGGCATGATCGAGGCGCCGTAGTAGGCCTTGCGGAGGCCGCTCAGGTCCCGGGTGGCGAAGTCGGGGCGGTTGGACAGACCGATCCAGACCGTCGGCGGGGCGAACAGGCTGTCCACGCGGCCCGCTTCGATCAGGTCGAAGAGGCGGTCGCCGTCGGGTGCGTCGAGGATGATGTTGGTGGCGCCGACGGCGATGTACGGCAGCAGGAACACATGCATTTGCGCCGAGTGGTAGAGCGGCAGGGAGTGCACGGGCCGGTCACCGGCGGACAGGTCCAGGGCGGTGATGGCACTGAGGTACTCGTGGACCAGCGCGCGGTGCGTCATCATCGCGCCCTTGGGCAGGGCGGTCGTACCGGAGGTGTACAGCAGCTGCACCAGGTCCTCGGTGCGCGGTTCGGGGCCGTCGTACGCGGGCGCGGTCGCGAGCCGGGCGAGCAGGGAGTCGTCGGTGTCGCGCAGCGGCAGGGTCCGGACGTCGTCGGCGAGTCGGTCCGCGAGGTCGGGGTCGGTGAGGACGAGCGAGCTGCCCGACTGGCCGACGATGTAGGCGAGATCGTCGCCGGTCAGGTTCTGGTTGACCGGGACGTGGACGAGGCCGGCGCGGGCGCAGGCGAGGAAGGCGATCAGGTAGGCGTCGGAGTTGTGGCCGTAGGCGCCGACCCGGTCGCCCCGCTCCAGCCCCTGGCCGAGCAGGACGCTCGCCGCGCGGGAGACGGCCTCGTCGAGTTCGCCGTACGTCCATGACCGCTCGCCGTACTCCACCGCGACCCGCGCGGGGGTGCGCCGGGCGCTGCGCCGCAGCACCCCGTCAACCGTGCTGCCCTGTCCCTGCGTCATGACTCATGATCCTCGGTCCGTGGCCGGGGCAGGTCAAGCACGTTCGTACGGCCAATCGCTCCTTCCCCCGATGACGTTGGGAGACACCCTCGCGCATCCGCCCGAGACGACTGCTCATCGCGGCGTTAGCCCTGCTCACCGCATCCACCGCGGTGCCGGCCGCCGCGGCCGACCGACAGGCCCGTCAGGAGAATCCGGCACACGGCGGACTGTCCGCCGTGATCCGCTACACCGAGTACGGCATTCCGCACATCGTCGCCGAGGACTACCCGGACCTCGGCTTCGGCACCGGCTGGGCGCAGGCCGCCGACCAGGTGTGCACGCTCGCCGACGGCTTCGTGACCGTGCGCGGCGAGCGCTCGCGCTACTTCGGAGCCGACGCGGCGACCGACTTCTCGCTCTCGTCGGCCGCCGACAACCTCTCCAGCGACCTGTACTTCCGTGGCGTGCGGGAGACCCGCACGGTGGAGAAGCTGCTCGCCGAACCGGCACCCCTGGGCCCGAGCAAGGACGCCAAGGACCTGATGCGGGGCTTCGCCGCCGGGTACAACGCCTGGCTGGCGCAGAACCGGATCAATGACCCGGCGTGCCGCGGTGCCGCCTGGGTGAGGCCGGTCACGACCACGGACGTGGCCGCCCGCTTCTACGCCATCTCGGTGCTCGGCGGCCAGGGTAGCGCCGTGGACGAGATCACCGACGCGCAGCCGCCCACCGGCACCGGCACCGGCACCGGCACCAAAGCCACCCTCGACGCCGAGGCTCTGATCAGGGCCGTGCGCGCCCGGACCGCCGACTCGGACATGGGGTCGAACGCCGTCGCCTTCAGCGGTGCCACCACGGCCAACGGACGGGGTCTGCTGCTGGGCAATCCGCACTACCCGTGGCACGGCGGGCGCCGCTTCTGGCAGGTGCAGCAGACCATCCCGGGCGAGCTGAACGTCGCCGGGGCCTCGCTGCTCGGCTCGCCGACCGTCTCCATCGGCTACAACTCCCGGGTGGCATGGAGCCACACCGTCGCGACCGGGGTTCCGTTCAACCTCACCCGGCTGACGCTCGACCCGGCCGACCCCACCGTCTATCTCGTCGACGGCAAGCCCGAGCGGATGACCAGGCGGACCGTCACGGTGGCGGTCAAGGACGGCGCCCCCGTGACCCGCACCCAGTGGTGGACCCGCTACGGCCCCGTCGTCGCCGACCCGCAGGGCGATCCGCCGCTGCCCTGGACGGCCACGACGGCCTACGCGCTCAACGATCCCAACGCCGCCAACCTGCGGTTCGCCGACACCTCGCTGGGCTTCAGCAAGGCACGCGGCACGGCGGACATCCTCACGTCCCTCGACCGGCACCAGGGGCTGCCGTGGGTGAACACCATTGCCGCGGACTCCTCGGGGCACTCCCTCTACACCCAGTCGCAGATCCTGCCCCGCATCACCGACGACCTCGCGGCGCGCTGCTCCACGGACCTCGGCAAGGTCACCTACGCGCAGGCGGGCCTGGCGGTCCTCGACGGCTCGCGGAGCGACTGCGGGCCCGGCAGTGACAAGGACGCCGTACAGCCCGGCACCTTCGGGCCTTCCCGGATGCCGACGCTTCTGGACGCCCCCTACGCGGAGAACTCCAACGGCAGCCCCTGGCTGACGAACGCCGACCACCCCCTCACGGGATACGAGCGCGTCTTCGGGGACATCGGCACTCAGCGCCAGCTGCGGACACGGGGTGCGATCGAGGACGTGGCGGCGCTGGCGAAGCGGGGCGGGCTCACGGTCCGGGACCTGCAGCGGCAGGAGTTCACCAACCGGGCGCCCGCGGGCGAGCTGGCGGCGGCCGACACGGCGAAGGCGTGTGCCGCGCTGCCCGGCGGCACCGGCAACGGCCATTGACGGCAAGGCGGTTGACGTCACCGAGGCATGCGGGGCGCTCGCGGCCTGGGACCGGACCATGAACACCGACAGCCGGGGCGCCCTGCTCTTCGACCGCTTCTGGCGCAGGCTGACGGCCACGGTGCCGGCGGCCCAGTTCTGGAAGGTGCCGTTCTCGGCGATGGACCCGGTCCACACACCGAACACGCTCAACACCGCCGCGCCCGGCTTCACCACGGCCCTCGCCGACACGGTCGGCGAGCTCCGGACGGCGGGCATCCCGCTCGACTCCCCGCTCGGGGACCACCAGTTCGTGGTGCGCAACAGCAAGCGCATCCCCGTCCCCGGCGGTACGGAGCGGCTGGGTGTGTGGAACAAGATCGAGCCGGCGTGGAACGCGGCGCGGGGCGGCTACACGGAGGTGACGACCGGCTCCAGCCACATCCAGGCCGTCGGCTGGGACGGCAGCGGCTGCCCGGTGGCCCGCACCCTGCTGACGTACGCCCAGTCCGAGAATCCCGACTCGCCGCACCACAGCGACCAGACCCGGCTGTTCTCGGGCGAGAAGTGGGTGACCGCCCGCTTCTGCGAGAAGGACATCCGGTCCTCGCCGGTCCTCAGGGTGATCCGGGTCCGGTCGTGACAGCCGCTCACACCGGACGGGTGCGGCCCTCCCAGTAGGGGTCCCGCAGCCGTCGCTTGTACAGCTTGCCGTTGGGGTCGCGGGGCATCTCGGAGATGAAGTCGACGCTCCTGGGCCGTTTGTAGCCGGCGAGTTGTCCGGCGCAGTGGGCGAGGAGGTCGGCGGCGAGGTCCGGTCCGGGTTCATGGCCCGGGGCCGGTTCCACGACCGCCTTGACCTCCTCGCCCCAGTCGTCGTGCGGGATGCCGAAGACGGCGGCGTCGGCGACGGCCGGGTGGGCGAGCAGGGCGGACTCGATCTCCGCGGGGTAGATGTTGACGCCACCGGAGATGATCATGTCGATCTTGCGGTCGCGGAGGAAGAGGTAGCCGTCCTCGTCGAGGTAGCCGAGGTCGCCGACGGTGAAGAAGTCGCCGATGCGGTTCTTCTTCGTCTTGGCCTCGTCCTTGTGGTAGGCGAAGCCGCCGGTGTTCATCTTCATGTAGACGGTGCCGAGTTCACCCGGCGGCAGCCGGTTGCCGTCGTCGTCGAAGACGGCGAGTTCGCTGATCGGCCAGGCCTTGCCGACCGTGCCGGGCTTCTTCAGCCAGTCCTCGGCGGTGGCGAAGGCACCGCCGCCCTCGCTGGCCGCGTAGTACTCCTCGACCGAGTCGCCCCACCAGTCGATCATGGCCCGCTTGACGTGGTCCGGACAGGGGGCCGCGCCGTGGATGGCGTGCCGCATGGACGAGACGTCGTAGGACCGCCTGACCGGCTCCGGAAGGGCGAGCAGGCGGTGGAACTGGGTGGGGACCATGTGCGTGTGCGTGCACTTGTGGGTGTCGATCAGGCGGAGCATCTCCTCGGGCGTCCACTTGTCCATCAGGACGAGGCGGTGCCCGATGTGCAGCGACGCGCCCGCGAACTGCAGTACCGCCGTGTGATAGAGCGGCGAGCAGACCAGGTGGACGTTGTCGTCGAACGGTTTGATGCCGAAGATGCCGAGGAAACCGCCGAGATACGCCTCCTCGGGACGCTTGCCGGGCAGCGGGCGGCGGATGCCGCGCGGACGACCGGTGGTGCCCGACGTGTAGTTCATGACCCAGCCGAGCTCGCGGTCGGAGGGCGCCGACTCCGGCTGTCCGTCGAGGAGTTCGGCGTAGGCCCGGAAGCCCTCGACCGTGCCGACGGCGTAGCGGTGGGTCGCCGGTAGGCCGGCCTCGTCGGCCGCGTGGCGGGCGGGGGCGGCGAAGCGCTCGTGGGAGATGAGCACCTTGGCGCCCGAGTCGGCGACGATCCAGCCGATCTCCGGACCGACGAAGTGGTGGTTGATCGGGACCAGGTAGAGGCCCGCCTGGCTGGCGGCCAGGTACGCGGTGAAGAACTCGGGGCCGTTCGGGAGGACGACCGCGAAGGCGTCCCCGCGTTCGAGACCGGCGGCGCGCAGGCCGTGGACGAGCTGGTTGGTGGCGGCGTGCAGGCGTCCGGCGGTCCACTCCTCGCCGTCGGGTGCGATCAGCACCGTGCGGTCGGGGTCGTAGGTGGCCTGGGCCCAGAATCCGGCGGGGGGCGTGCTGGTCACTTGCCGCTCCTTCCGGCGATGCGGTTGACGCGGTCGACGGCTTTCTCGAATCCGCGGGTGAGGTCGTCGAAGACGGCCTGGACACTGCGTTCGCTGGTCATCCGGCCGACGATCTGCCCCACGGGCGTGCCGAGCAGGGGCGCGACCTCGTACTTCTGGATGCGGGTGAGGGCCTCGGCGACGAGCAGGCCCTGCAGGGGCATGGGGAGGGTGCCGGGGCCGTTCGGGTCGTCCCAGGCGTCGGTCCACTCGGTGCGCAGCTGCCGGGCCGGTTTGCCAGTCAGGGCGCGGGAGCGGACGGTGTCGCCGGAGCCGGCGGCGAGCAGTTTCCTGGTCACCGCGGGCGAGGACATGTCGGCCTCCGTGCAGGTCAGCCAGAGGGAACCGAGCCATACGCCCTGGGCGCCGAGGGCGAGCGCGGCGGCGACCTGCTGCCCGCTGCCGATGCCGCCGGCGGCCAGCACGGGGAGCGGGTCGACGGCCTCGACGACCTCGGGGGTGAGCACCATGGAGGCGATCTCGCCCGTATGGCCGCCGGCCTCGTAGCCCTGGGCGACGACGATGTCGATGCCGCCCTCCTTGTGCTTGACCGCGTGCCGGGCGCTGCCCGCGAGGGCGGCGACGAGGACGTCGTGCTCGTGGGCGCGGGCGACGACGTCGGCGGGCGGGGAGCCGAGGGCGTTGGCGAGCAGCCGTATCGGATAGTCGAAGGCGACGTCGAGCTGGGTGCGGGCGACCTGCTCCATCCACCCGGTGATGCGCCACCCGGACGCCTCCCCCTCGGCAAGCTCGGGCACGCCGTACTTGGCGAGGGTGTCCTTGACGAACTGCCGGTGCCCCTCGGGGATCATCGCCTCCACGTCGGCCTCGGTGACGCCCTCCACCTTCTTGGCGGGCATGACGACGTCGAGGCCGTAGGGCTTGCCGTCGACGTGGGCCTCGATCCAGTCGAGGTCGCGTTTGAGGTCGTCGGGGGCGGTGTAGCGGACCGCGCCGAGCACACCGAAACCGCCGGCCCGGCTGATGGCCGCGGCGACGGCGGGGAACGGCGTGAAGCCGAAAATGGCGTGCTCGACTCCCAGTGTGTTGCTCAGCTCCGTCTGCATGGGCGCAGGATGCCGCAGTCCTCCGCCCGACGGAAGACTTTTTCTGACGCTCCATCAGATTTCTCCGGCGCCGGGCCCCTTGGGAGGCGCCGGCGCCGGTCCTGCTGCCGACGGGTCGCTAGATGTCGTGCCCCGGGCGCTCGAACGGGTCGAAGGACTCGTCGTCCTGCCGGACCACGCACAGGGCCCAGATGATGAACCCCGACATCGCGATCATCACGACCGACCACACCGGGTAGTACGGCAGCGAGAGGAAGTTGGCGATGATGATGAGCGCGGCGATCCCCACCCCGGCGACCCGCGCCCACGTCATGGCCTGGAACAGCCCGAAGCTGACGAGCACGCCGACCGCGCCCAGGATCAGATGGACCCAGCCCCAGCCGGTGAGGTCGAACTGGAAGACGTAGTTGCGGGTGTTGACGAAGATGTCGTCCGAGGCGATCGCCATGATCCCCCGGAAGACGGCCAGCAGTCCGGCGATCATGAGCATCACGGCCCCGAAGGTCATCAGCCCGCCGGCCCAGGCCTGCCGGGTGGCGTGCGCGTGTGCGGGGTGTGTGGCGGTCATGGTGCTGCCTCGATTCCTGTCGTCCGGTGCGCCTCAGAGGTGGCTCGCGGAGGAGCCGACGCCACCCGTGCGGTCGGAGGCGCCTGAACCGCTGAGGACCAGTTCCTTGGCCCGGCGGTAGTCGTCGTCCGTGATGTCGCCGCGGGAGCGCATCTCGGAGAGCTTGGCGAGATCGTCGACACGGCTGGACCCGCCGCCGCTCCTCGCCGTCTCCCGTACGTAGCTGTCGAAGGCCTCCTGCTGTGCGCGTGCCTGAGCGATCTCCCGGTGCCCCATGTTCTTGCCGCGGGCGATCACGTAGACGAAGACACCCAGGAAGGGCAGGACGATGACGAACACCAGCCAGCCCGCCTTGCCCCAGCCGCTCATCTCGTGGTCGCGGAAGATGTCGACGACGACCCGGAAGAGCAGGACGAACCACATGATCCACAGGAAGAACCACAGCATGGACCAGAAGACGCTCAGCAGCGGATAGTCGTACGCGAGGTACGTCGGCGCGTTCATGTCTCTCCTCCGTCCCGGGCACGGGCACGGCAGCCCGTCCGTCTGCTTTCAGCGTGGGCACGGCAAGCCGGTGGGGCATCACCCCGGGCGGGTGAGTCCGGAGGGCGCATCAGCCGCCGGAGCCCCTGCGGAGGCGGCGACCTGCACGGCGAAAAGGACGGCCAGCACGAGGCCGAGGACGAGGATCACCCCGCCGACCGTGGGGTGGTTCCACAGCACCAGGGCCAGGGCGCCGGCACCGGTCACCAGGCCGGTGATCCACTTCCCGTGGGTGTCCAGCCACCGTCCCGTGCCGCCCGTGCGCACTCCGGTCCGGCCCAGCGCCCGCCCGATGGCGTTGGTGCCGCGCCGGGCGAGCCCCCGCAGCCGGCGGGCGACACGGCCAGGACCGTACAGGTAGGCGACGAGCGCCGTGATCACGGCGACGACCAGAAGCGTCCGGGTGCTGTCGCGCAGGAAGCGGACGAAGGTGTCGTAGATCGCCGCGGCGGCGTCGGTGGGCAGGGTGTCCGAGGGGACCGCGTCGAGGTATACGCGTCGAAGGACGGCCAGCGCGACGAGCAGCACCACCGTCATCACGCCGATTCCCGAGGCCGTGATCAGCAGCATCAGCCGGTGCGCCGGAGCGGCCCACACGGCGCAGGCGGCCGTGACCA
Source organism: Streptomyces sp. NPDC006476 (assembly GCF_040612015.1). Taxonomy (NCBI): domain Bacteria; kingdom Bacillati; phylum Actinomycetota; class Actinomycetes; order Kitasatosporales; family Streptomycetaceae; genus Streptomyces; species Streptomyces sp. NPDC006476. The sequence continues at coordinate 213,722 of NZ_JBEXPK010000009.1, forward strand.
GGGTCAGTACGGGCAGCCAGGTGCCCAGGACGTCCAGCAGCCGCATGCCGTCCTGGGCCCTGCCGAGCTGCTCGGTGCGGAACAGAGTGATCGTCCGGTCGCTGTCCGGGATGGCGGCGGCCTTCTCGAAACCGGCGTCGACGAGCCGCTGCCGTACCTGGTCGACGACCGGGCCCAGGTCGAGCTGGACGGTGTCGCCCTCGGCACGCAGCGCACCGCTCCTGTCGCCGGTCAGCATGCGCACCACGGCGGCGTGGGCACGGCGGTTCGAGCCCTCCCAGGCCTGCCGGAAGGCGTCACTGGTGATCACGCGGCTCACGTTGCGGTGGACGACGCCCGTGACCGCGGAGCGCAGCGGGCCGGCCAGCGCCGTGGAGCCCTCGACGACACGGGGTGGGGCTCCCGACTTCCGCAGAGCGGTGGTGAGCGAGGCCGTGAGTGCTTCGACGTCGAGGTTGGACACGACACGACGGGTCAGCCGGTCGATGAGGACGTCCTGCACGGCCGGGTCGGAGGCGAGGGGCGCCACCGTCCGGACGTAGCGGGTGGTGTCGGCGACCTCGTCGTGGACCCAGGCCGCCACCAGGGCCAACGGTGTGAGCAGCATGGTCAGCACCAGCAGGACCGTGGCCACGGCGTGGCGGAGATGCCGGTGGCGGACGGTGGCCGCTCGGCGCAGCCGCTGGAACTCGGCGTGCTCGTCGGCGGACAGGACGTGAGCGGCTTGCGCGGTGCCGCTGTCGGCTTGTGGTGCGGAGACCTTGTCGGTACCCATGGGTCCCCCCCTGTCGTATGCAGCGGGGGCTCCCGGGACGAAGAGGCCGGCCCGCAAGCCCCCGCTTGTTGTCAGTCAGGTGCGGCGGGCCCGCCCCGGTTCGCCGTCAGGGCCCTGTGCAGGGCGCTTCGCCAGGCCAGGGCGAGGGCGAGTTCGGCCACGCCGAGCAGGACCAGCCACACTCCGAGCAGCCGGGTCAGGGCGCGGGCCGAGTCGGTGGGCGTGGCCAGCACCAGGATTCCGGCGACGCAGGCGAGCGCCGCGGCGCCCAGGACGAAGCCGCGATGCGGGAGGTCCCGGGCGGCCAGCGCGGTGTACACCGTCAGGATGCCGCCGACCAGCCAGACCGCCCCGACGATCAGGGACAGCGTGGCGACGGTCTGCAGCGGGTGGCGCAGACACAGCACACCCGCCAGCACGAACAGCACTGCCACCAGCAGGGCGGGCAGGCGGTCGCCGTGCTCGCGGCGGGAGAAGGCCGTGACGAACCGGAACACCCCGCCCACCAGCAGGTACAGCCCGATCAGCACCGCGAGGACATGCAGTGTCTCGTCCGGCCAGACCAGGACGATGACGCCGGGGATCACAGTGGCGATCGCCGAGGCGAGGATCCAGGTCCACGATCCGCCGAGACCCGCGAGGACGTCCGCCGGGTCGCCGGGCGGCGCGGGCCGCGCCGGGTCGCCGGGCGGATACTCCCGTGCGGTACGGGGTGCCGGGTCACGCGACACGGTCATGGCGCCTCCTCGCGTGATCGGGTGGGCCGCGACGGACCGCCGGCGGGGCCGTGCGCGCGGGACTCCCACCCGGCCAGCGTCCCGCCCGCCACCGGTCGCCGGGTCACCCCTCGCGGGTGATCCCCGTGCGCGGGTGCGGAGGTGAGGTGGGATGAGAACCGTTCCGGAGGTGTCACCATGTCCGCACACAGCCCGTTCACGTCCACCCTGTCGGTGCCGGACAGGGTCTCCTACGGCAAGAGCGAGCGCGGCCGTCTCCCGCGTTCGAGCCACGGCCGGTTCGACCCCGGGCCGGAGCGGCCGGACCCGATCGCCGTGATAGAGCGTCAGTCCGCCACGCGGGTGCCCGAGTTGGTGCCGATCCGCTACAGCCGGATGCTCGAATCACCGTTCCGCTTCTACCGCGGCGCCGCCGCCATCATGGCGACCGACCTGGGCGCACTGCCCCACAGCGGTCTGCGCGTGCAGCTGTGCGGGGACGCCCATCTGCTGAACTTCCGGATGCTGGCCTCTCCGGAACGGCACCTGGTGTTCGACATCAACGACTTCGACGAGACGTATCCCGGCCCGTTCGAGTGGGACGTCAAGCGCCTCGCGGCCAGCTTCGTGATCGCGGCCCGCGCCAACGGATTCCCGACCGCGGAGCAGGACCGTGCCGTCCGGGTCTGCGTGCGCGCCTACCGGGAGCGGATGCGGGAGTTCGCCGGCATGCGCACCCTCGACATCTGGTACGCCCTGGACGACGTGGACAAGCTTCGCGGACTGATGGCCTCCTCGATGGACAAGAAGGAGCGCCGCCGTACCGCGCGCGCGGCGGAGCAGGCTCGCACCCGCACCCATATGCAGGCCTTCGCCAAGCTCACGCATGACACCCCCGAGGGCCGGCGCATCGCCCCGGACCCGCCGCTGATCACCCCGTTCGCAGACCTGCAGACGGAGCCGGGCGAGGAAGGGCGTGAGAAGGAGCTGCACACCCTGGTGGAGGACTACGCGCCCACGCTGTCCTCGGAGCGACGGCACCTTCTGCGCCACTACCGGCTGGTCGACCTGGCCCGCAAGGTGGTGGGCGTCGGGAGTGTCGGCACCCGCTGCTGGATCCTGCTGCTGCTCGGCCGCGACGACGACGATCCCCTGCTGCTGCAGGCCAAGGAGGCGCAGGAGTCGGTCCTCGCGGCCCACGCGGGCGGCGAGGGGTTCGACAACCAGGGCCGCCGGGTGGTGACCGGGCAGCGGCTCATCCAGACGACCAGCGACATCTTCCTCGGCTACACCCACGTCGTCGGCCTCGACGGCCAGGAGCGGGACTTCTACGTACGACAGCTGCGGGACTGGAAGGGCATCGCCCGGCCCGAGACCATGGAGCCGGACATGCTGAACCTGTTCGCTCAGGTGTGCGGGGCCTCGCTGGCCCGGGCCCACGCCCGCTCCGGCGATCCCATCGCGATCGGCGCCTACCTGGGCTCCGGCGACGGCTTCGACCGCGCGCTCGTGGGATTCGCCCAGGCCTACGCCGACCAGAACGAGCGGGACTACGCGGCGCTCCGGGTCGCCGTGGACTCCGGCAGGGTCACCGCCGAGGCACTCTGACACCGAAGCCGGTCACTCGGGCACCTGGCACATCTCCACCACGCGCAGCCCGAGTGACTGGCAGCGGATCAGCAGCCCGTACAGGTGTGCCTCGTCGACGACCGGGCCGAACAGGACGGTCTGGTCCGACATCACCACGTGATCGAGTTCGGGGAAGGCCTCGGCCAGGGTCGTGGACAGCTGACCGTCGACTCGGATCTCGTAGCGCTGCATGAGCCGGCCTCCCTCTGTGCGTTCAGTGCGTCAGCAAGATCTTGAGCGTGATGATCAGCAGACCGAGCACCAGGTTGACCACGGCGGTCGCGGTCACCAGCGGCCAGCCGGCGCCGGCGCGCCGGGCCGCCGCCATCGACCAGCCGATCTGACCCGCGACGGCGACGCAGAGCGCCAGCCAGAGCGCGCCCTGGATGTCCAGGCCCAGCAGCGGGCTGACCGCCACCGCCGCGGCCGGCGGCACCGCCGCCTTGACGATCGGCCACTCCTCCCGGCAGACCCGCAGGACGACCCGGCGGTCCAGTGCCTGCCGGGCCAGCCGGGCGCCGAACAGCTGGGCGTGCACATGCGCGATCCAGAACGCCAGGCCGGTCAGCAACAACAGCAGCACCAGTTCCGGGCGCGGGAACGAGTCCTGGGTGGCCGCCCCGACCACCACGGACGCGGCGAGCATGGAGCCGTAGACGCCGCCCGTGTAGTCGGAGGCGGCCCGGTGCTCCACGCTCCGGGCCCCCGGCATGATCCGGTCGGTGCGGGACATGACGGCCGCCCCCTTCTCAGCTCGTGCCGCCGACGGCCTGGGCCGCCGCTCCTGACTTCGGCTGCCGGGCCCGCGAGGCCGGGGCGCCCGGCAGGCCCGGGGTGACCAGGAAGCTCGCGAGGGTGATGCCGCCGGCGGCGAGGATCGCCGCCTTCAACCCCTGGAGCTGTGCGGAGGCATACGAGTCCGTGAGCGCGTCGACCTCGCCGGGCGGCAGTCCGGCGCGTTCGGCCGCCGTGCGCACCTGGTCGGTGGAGACGAAGCTGATGCCGGACTCGAGGGCCACACTCGTCTCGTGACGGGCCTGGTCCGACAGCTGCGGGTTGTTCTCCACCTGGGTGGTGAAGGCGTGGGCCAGCGCGCCGACGAGCAGCGAGCCGATGAGCGCGGTGCCCAGCGCCGAGCCCAGGTTCTGCGCCGTGAACTGCAGCCCGCCGACCTCGCTGCGCTCCTCCTCACCGACGCTGGACTGCACGACGTTGCCCAACTGGGAGGCGAGCAGCCCCATGCCGATGCCCAGCACGGCCATGGCGCCGGCGAACTGGGCGTCGTCGATGACGGGATCGATCGTGGCCAACAGCCAGATGATCGCCCCGGTCAAGCTCAGCAGCGCCAGCCGGACCACCCGGCGCGGGCCGACGACGCGCCCCAGCCGGGAGGCGACCGTCGAGGCCGCGAGCATGGTGACGGAGACCGGCAGCAGGCGCAGCCCGGTCTGGAACGCGTCGAAGCCCTGCACGACCTGCAGATAGAGCGGGATGGCGAAGAACAGGCCCAGCAGGATGAGGTTCTGGCTGAGCAGCGTCAGCAGCCCCGACCGCAGGGCCGGCCGACGCAGCAGCACCAGGTGGACCAGGGGGTCGGCCGCACGGGCCTCCCTCCGGTGCTCCCAGCGTACGAAGACGCCCAGGACCGCCACGCCGGCGCCGATGACGAACAGCGTCGGCGCGAAGCCGAACACGGTGAAGGGCGGGTTGCGGGGCTGCACCCAGCCCCAGGTGCCGCTCTGCAGCACGCCGAGCACGCCCAGGCCGAGGCCGGACGCCGAGAGCACGGCGCCGACGACGTCCAGGTGCGGGCGCGGACCGCTCCGCGGGACCTCCGCGATGGCCTTGCGGAAGAGCAGGACGGCGGCGACGACCACGACCTCGCCGGCGAAGACCAGCCGCCAGGTCAGGTACGTCGTCACCCAGCCGCCCAGTAGCGGGCCGACCGCGATCCCCGCGCCGGCGAGTCCGCCGACGACCCCGTAGGCGACGGCCCGCTCGCGCCCTCGGTACGACTCCGCGACCAGGGCCGCCATGGCCGGCAGCACCATGGCGGCACCGAGCCCCTCGATCACCGACCAGCCCACGGCGAGGACCCACAGGGTGGGGGCCAGCGCGGTGATGAGGGATCCGGTGCCGTAGACGGTCATGCCGAGCAGGAACACGCGGCGGCGGCCCCACATGTCCCCGAGCCGACCTCCGATGATCATGAACGCGGCCATGACCAGGGCGTACAGCGTGATGACCGCCTGAATGGCGGTGACCTCGGTGTCGAAGTCCTTGACCAGCTGGCTGATGGAGACGTTCATGACGGAGGTGTCCAGCACCATCAGGAACTGGGCCGTCCCCAGAACGATCAGAGCGCGCCAGTGTCGCATGATGTCCACCTCGCCGAAGTCGGCCCCGGGCGCAGGTTCCGCCCCTCCCATGGGAGCCGGTGGACCGGCCCGCCGCCTCACCCGCTGCGGGCGAGACGCGGTGGTCACGGCAGGTGGGCGCTTCGTCCTGTCGTCGCGCGCGCCGTCAGGACGGGCTGGTAATAGCCGCTGGTCTCGGGCGGGTGCCAGGTGACGTCCGTGAAACCGGCCCGGGCCGCCGCGTCCGCCACCTCGTCCCGGGTCGTCGCCCGGGAGGTGGTCCGCCGTACCCGCACCTGCCAGCCCGCTCCGTCGGGTACCAGTTGGAAGTACTCCTGGTCGTAGCGCTCGCCGTCCTCGTGCCAGTGCCACAGCTGGAAGGTGATCGACCGGCCGTCCGGACCGTGGGAGACCTGGGGCGGCGAGGAGGCGGGACGGGTGCGGCGCAGGTCGTCGTAGTCGCGGAGGGTGAGCAGGAGCAGGCCGTCGTCCCTCAGGACACGCCGCATGGCGCCGAGTGCCGCCGTCACGTCGGGGGCGGTCAGCAGGTGGGCGAGGGAGTTGTCGGCACAGACGACGACATCGAAGGCGGCCGTCCTGAAAGGGAGTTGCCGCATGTCCGCCGCCACAGCCGGAAGGTTCGTCCCGCGGGACGTGGCCTCTGCGGCGGCACGAGCGACGGCCACCGGGCTCAGGTCGCTGCCGACCACCCGGTGTCCGGCGCGGGCCAGGCCGATCGCCTGGGTGCCGATGCCGCAGGCGCAGTCCAGCAACCGGTGCGGACCCGGACCGAGTTCGCGGCGGATCATGGGGTCCAGCACGGCCGCCTGGCGGGCCATGCTCGCCTCCCAGTCCGGGAAGATGCGGTGGTAGTCGGCGGCGAGCGAGTCGTAGAAGTCCCGTGCCGAGCCGGTCACTCGTCGGTCGCCTCCAGCACCGCCATCGCCGCGTTGTGCCCCGGCACTCCGCTCACTCCCCCGCCGCGCACCGCGCCGGCACCGCACAGCAGCACGTTCGCGTGCCCCGTCTCCACGCCCCAACGGCCGCTGTCCGGACCGGAGTAGGGCCAGGAAAGCTCCCGGTGGAAGATGTTCCCGCCGGGCAGCCGCAGGTCGCGCTCCAGGTCCAGGGGGGTCTTCGCCTCGATGCAGGGGCGACCGTCGGCGTCGGTGGCGAGGCAGTCGGCGAGGGGTTCGGCGAGGTGGGCGTCGAGCTGGGCGAGGGTCGACTTGAGGAGTTCCTCGCGTACGGCGTCGTTGTCCCGGTCGAAGAGCCGGGCCGGGGTGTGCAGGCCGAACAGGGTGAGGGTCTGGTAGCCCTGCTCGACGAGGTCGGGGCCGAGGATCGTGGGGTCGGTGAGCGAGTGGCAGTAGATCTCGGAGGGTGGCGCGAGGGGCGGTCGGCCGGCGGCGGCCTGGGCGTGGGCGGTGGCGAGCTGCATGTAGCCCTCGGCGATGTGGAAGGTGCCGGAGAACGCCTCGCGGGGGTCCACCGACTCGTCCCGCAGCTTCGGCAGCCGCTTGAGCAGCATGTTGACCTTGAGCTGCGCGCCCTCGGCGGGAGCGGGCGGCACGTCCCCGGTCAGCCCGGCGAGGGCCTGCGGGGAGGCGCCCACCAGGACGTGCCGGGCGGCGACGGTGCCCTCCCCGTCGGCCGTGCGGTAGGTGATCTCGGCGGTTCGGCCGTCCGTGTCGATCCGTACCGCCTCGTGCCCGGTGGCGAGGACGGCACCCGCGTCGCGGGCGGCGCCCGCCAGGGCGTCGGTCAACGCGCCCATGCCGCCGACCGGCACGTCCCAGGCGCCCGTGCCGCCGCCGATGACGTGGTAGAGGAAGCAGCGGTTCTGTGCCAGGGACGGGTCGTGGGCGTCGGCGAAGGTGCCGATCAGGGCGTCGGTGAGGACCACGCCCCGCACCAGGTCGTCGGCGAAGCGGTCCTCGATGGCCACGCCGATCGGTTCCTCGAACAGGGTCCGCCAGGCTTCCTCGTCGTCGACGCGGCGGCGCAGCTCCTCCCGGTCCGGCAGCGGCTCGGTGAGCGTGGGGAAGACCCGCTCGGCGACGCGGCCGGTCATGCCGTAGAAGCGCTGCCAGGCCTCGTACTCCCGCTCGGAGCCGGTCAGCCGGGCGAAGGCCTCGCGGGTGCGCCGCTCTCCGCCGCCCACCAGGAGTCCGGTCGCCCTTCCGTCCCGTTCGACAGGTGTGTACGAGGAGATGGTGCGGGCGCGGACCCGGAAGTCCAGACCGAGATCCCGGACGATCTTCTTCGGCAGCAGGCTGACCAGGTACGAATAGCGCGACAGCCGAGCGTCGACCCCGGCGAACGGACGGGTGGACACCGCGGCTCCCCCGGTGTTCTCCAGCCGCTCCAGGACCAGCACGGAGCGCCCGGCCCGGGCCAGGTAAGCGGCGGCGACCAGGCCGTTGTGCCCTCCGCCGACGATCACGGCGTCGTAGGTGCGGTGCGTCGCGGGTCCCTCGTGTGCAGGCATGCTTCTTGGTAACACGCGATGATCGTCAGCGGCCAGGGGTGTACGGCGATACGGACCCCGGAGCGCTCACCGTCCGTGGGAGGCCCGCTGCTGGCGCAGTGCCGCCACCCGGCGGTACAGCTCGACGGCCTCGGCGCCCCGGCCGAGCTGTTCCAGGCAGTGTGCCTCGTCGTTGCGGCTGGCGAGGGTGTCGGGGTGGTCGGGGCCCAGGACGCGCTCGCGGGCGGCGGCCACCCGGCGGTACTCGGTCAGGGCGTCGGCCCAGCGGCCCAGCCACCCCAGGCCGACGGCGACCTCGCGGCGGCTGACCAGCGTGTCGGGGTGCTCGGGGCCGAGGACACGCTCGCGGATCGCGCAGACGTCGCGGGACTCGGCGAGGGCCTCCTCCCAGCGGCCGAGGCGGCCGAGGTTGACGCCGAGGCCGTGGCGGGCGCGCAGGGTCTCGGGGTGGGTGGGGCCCTGGACGCGGGTGCGGTCGTCGATCAGCTCGCGGTACAGGGTGAGGGCCTCCGCGCTGCGGCCGAGGCGGCCCAGGCTGATGCCGACCTCGTAGCGGGCGGCGAGGGTGTCGGCGTGGTCGGGGCCGAGGGCCCGGGCGCGGGCCTCGGCGACCTCGAGGTAGGTCTGCAGGGCTTCAGGCCAGCGGCCCAGCTGGCCGAGCGCGTAGGCGACCTCGTAGCGGGTGACCAGGGTGTCGGGGTGGTCGGGGCCGAGCACGCGGGCGCGGGCGGCGGCTACCTCGCGGGCCATGCGGTACGAGTCCTCCAGGCGCCCGAGTCTGCTGAGGTTGAAGGCGAGGTTGTGCCGGCAGCGCAGGGTGTCGGGGTGGTCCGCGCCCATCCCCCGCTCACGCGCGGCGAGCACCGACTTGTACACCTCGTGGGCGTCGAAGTGACGGCCCAACTGGCCCAGCACATACGCCATTTCCTGGCGGGCGGCGAGGGTGTCGGGGTGGTCGGCGCCCAGGGCGCGGGTTCTCGCGGCGGCCACGTGCTTGTACTCCTGCAGCGCCTCCGCGGCGCGGCCCGTGCGGCTGAGGGTGAAGGCGACCTCGTAGCGGCTGGCGAGGGTGTCGGGGTGGTCGGGGCCGAGCAGATGCGCGCGTTCGGCGGCGACCGCCCGGTGCACCTCGCCGGCCTCCGCCCAGCGCCCGAGTCTGCCGAGGCTCAGTCCGGCGTTGTGCCGTCCGGCCAGGGCGGCGAGCGTCTGCGGGGAGGGAGCGGAGGGCCGGTCGGGCGCCGGCTCCTCCGCGTGGCCGTGGGCCGGCCGGGCGATCCACTCGCCGGTCAGCCCGGCCCCGGCGTCCGGCGGGGTGGTGCTCAGCCCGGCTCCGGTGGCCTTGTGACCGGTGGTCATCCCGCGCGTCCAGGACGGCAGCCGGGCCTCGCGGGAGGGAGCCCGCTCCGGCGGCCGGAGCACCGGCTGCGGGGTCACCACGGTGGGCACGTACGTCGGTGTCGTCCGGCCCATGCTGATGCGCCGGCCCAATTCGCGGGCGTCGTGCGGGCGTTGTTCGGGGCGTTTGGCCAGCAGGTCGAGGATGACCTTGTCGAGGTATTCGGGCAGTTCGGGGCGTCGGCTGCGCGGCGGGCGGGGCGGGGTGTCGCGGTGGCCGACGAGGATGGCCCAGGCGTCGTCGAGGTCGAAGGGCGGGGCGCCGGTGGCGATCTCGTAGAGCACGCAGCCCAGCGAGTACAGGTCGCTGCGCTGGTCGACCTCGGAGCCGCCGATCTGCTCCGGGGACATGTAGTGCGGGGTGCCCATGGCGATGCCGGTGCCGGTGAGCCGGGAGGTGAAGCCGATGTCGTGGCCGAGGCGGGCGATGCCGAAGTCGCAGATCTTCACCGTGCCGTCGGTGAGGCGCATGATGTTGGCGGGCTTGAGGTCGCGGTGCACGATGCCCTGCCGGTGGGTGTAGGCGAGGGCGGCGGAGACCTGGTCGGCGATGTCCACGACGTCGGCCACGGGCAGCGGGTGGTGCTGGTTGTCCCCCAGGAGCTGGCTGAGGTTGCGGCCTTCCAGCAGTTCCATGACGAGATAGAGGACGCCGTCGTCCTCGCCGAAGTCGTGCACCACCGTCACCCCGCGGTGCTGCAGCGCGGCGGCCACGCGGGCCTCACGGCGGAAGCGTTCCCGCAGGACCCGGGTGAAGGCCTGGTCGTGGTGGGGGCCGAGGGGCTTGAGGCACTTCACGGCGACATGCCGGCCCAGCGACTCGTCCCGGGCCCGCCACACCTCGCCCATACCGCCCCGCCCGATCAGGTCGAGCAGCCGGTACCGGCCATGGATCAGCCTGCTGTCCCCCATCTCCCGCGATCGCCCCCCGTACGGTTCGCCCCACCCACCCCTGGCTCGTCCAGTATGGCCAGCTGTCGTCCGAGTTTGTACGGTGCGGGGCGCGCGCCCGGGCCGAGGCGCGCCATGGCCCGCAGGATGTGTTTGGGCGGGAGTTGCCAGCGCACACGTGCGGGAACGCAGCGCAGCAGGTTGCCCGTGGCACGCAGTCGCCGGGTGACGGTGGCGGGTTCCGGGGCCGGTCTGCCGTACAGCTCGTGGGCGTACGGCGGCAGGGCGGCGTACGCCAGGTGCGCCACGCGCCGCCACAGCACCTCGCGCGCCGGGACGAGAAGGGGGTGCGTCGGGGGGCGGAGCAGGAAGTCGTCCACTTCGCGTGCCTCGGGTCCGACGGCGAGCTCGGGTCGGACCTTCTCGAAGTAGGCGTTCATCTCTTGCTGGTTGGCGGGTACGGCGCCGGGGTCGAGGCCCACCAGGCGGGCGCTCGCCCGGTGTTCGCCGATGTAGCGGTCGGCCTCGGCGTCGGTGAGCCGGAACCCGGAGCGGCGCAGGACCTGCAGATAGGAGTCGATCTCGGCGCAGTGCACCCACAGCAGCAGCTCGGGTTCGTCGACGCCGTACCGCTCACCGGTGTCCGGGTCGGTGGCCGACAGCATGCTGTGGATCTTGCGGACGCGGGCGCCCGCGCGTTCGGCGGCCTCGGTGGTGCCATAGGTCGTCGTACCGACGAAGTCGGCCGTCCGCATCAGCCGGCCCCAGGCGTCCTTGCGGAAGTCGGAGTTCTGCATGACGCCGCGCACCGCGCGCGGGTGCAGGGCCTGGAGGTACAGCGCGCGGACGCCGGCGACCCACATCATGGGGTCGCCGTGCATCTGCCAGGTCACGGAGTCGGGGGTGAACAGCCCGGGATCGCCCATGACCGCAGTGTGACCAGGATTGGTAGTTGGCACCAGGGGGTGTTCGTGACCTGCACTGATGCCAACTGGATTCAGCAGCCGGATGCCCGCCTTCAGAGACACAGTTGGCACTTTGGTACATCGCAGGTCACGGGGTTTTCGCTGGGAGCACGCGGTCATCTGTCTCCGGACGGCGGGCTTGCGGGTGCGGCCGACGGACTCCAGCTCTAGGTGCAGCTTCTCTGTTGATTCGCGCGTCAGCCGGGCGGCGAGGCTCATCGGGCACCCCTCTTTATCTGGCGGACGATGGTCTCGTCAGTGATCTCGGTGTCGGCGGCGAGCAGGAACGCCTTGCTGAGGATCAGGGAGAGCCGGTCGTCCTCGAACGGCAGGAAGACCTTGCCGGTGCCCTTGCCGCGTGACGGGACGACGCACAGGTAGGCGTCGCCGGGCTCCATCAGGATGTTGGCCGAGCCCAGATGAATCCTGTACGTCGTCAGGTCCCCGCGGACCACCAGGAAACGGCCGTCGAGCGAGCACCGCCCGGCGATCTTCAGGCGCGGCAGGATCCGTTCCAGCGCCTCGCGGCGGACCTCCGCGCTCGCCGTCAGCGCACCGAACGTGGCCGAGCGCCAGTACACGGCATGGCGGTCCTCGCCCCGGTCGGTCCAATCGGGGTCGGCGGCGATCGACGTCACGCCGACGAAGAGGTCCACGTCGCGCATCGCCTCACTGAACACCAACGGGGGCACCTCCGCCAGCGGCACCTCCCGCCAACGTCTGCCGTCCCGCCTCTCGAAGCGGACCTGGTCCGTCGCGGCGTGCTCGGGCCCGTAGCCGCCGTCGTCGTCCGCGGCGGGCTCGTGGTGGAAGCAGGCCCGCCAGTCGCCGTCGCCGAACTCGGCCCGCGCCGTCCCGTCGTAGCCACCGTCGTGCCGGCCGAGGAAGTTGGCCTGCCAGCCGCGTTCCTTGAACAGGGCGTAGAGCTGCCCGTAGTGGACGATGTGGGCGGCGAACCGGTTGGAGTAGACGCCGGTCTCCTCCTCCGCCGGGGTGAGCAGGTAGATCTCCCGGAAGGCCTGTTTGAACGGCTGCCGCAGCCGCTCGGCGACGAGCCGCTCCCGCCACGCCCTGACCTCGTCCGCCGACGCCCGGATCGGATGCCACAACCGGACGCGCTCGGGCTCGCCGGGCGGCTCGGCCATCGGCGCCGCCGCACGCCACTCGCCGTCGGCATCGCCGACGTCGTGGAACTCCCAGATCAGGCCGCGGACGAGAACCCCGGTGACCGGATGGTCGCGGTAGTAGCTGCACCACTCGTCGTACGGCCACTCACGCCCGGCCGACATCAGCGCCTCGACGCGGGCCCGCTCGGCCGCCAGGGTCCCCCGCACCTCCTTGGCCAGGGCCTTCAACTCCTGGAGCTCGCCCGGGAAGCCGTCCTTCACTGCCGCCGGAGCGGTGCGGGTGGTCCCCCCGTCGGGGCGTGTGAAGGTGAGCCGCACGGTCGACGCGCCCTCGATCGCCACCCGTACCCGGTGTCCGCCCAACTCCCGTTCCAGTGAACCGTCCGGCGCCAGGCCGTGGTCCGGCACGCTGCGCTCGATGAGCTGCCCGGCCGTGATGCCCTGCTTCCCCGCTGCCGTCACCAGGGCGGTGTCGAGCTGCTTGCGCAGAGCCCGGTGCTTGATCCGGGACCGCAACCGCCACAGGGTCTCCAGGGAGGCCGGATCACCGGTCTCGGCCAGCGCGTTGACCGCCGCGCCCGCGAGCTTGAGGTCCTCGATCACGCCGTTTCCGTGGCCACCGGTCCGCAGAGCGAGCGCGCCGAGATGTCGCACCGCGGCCGGGCCGCCGGTCAGCGCGGCCGCCCAGACGACGCCGCGCGCCAGATCGCCGTCGTTCTGGTGGACGACGTAGTGGTAGTGGTGATCGCCGTGGATCCAGCCGGTGTGCGCACCGCTGTCCGTGCTGCACAGGACCTCGTCCCCGGCGAGCGACCGCAGGACATCGGCCACCGTGTCCCGCGCCGACGCCGCGTCCGCGAGTTCGAGGCACGTCCCCCGCCACCTCTGCGTGGGACGCGGCCCCGACAGGCTCACCAAGTGCCGTACAAAGCCGGCCAGTTCCGGTGTCGGTGAGGTCTTCGCACGGTCCCTCAGCGGGGCTGCCCACGGCGCGTCGGCGGGGATGAGTCCCTCGGGGATGTGCGCCTCGTCCACGCTCGCGAGCAGCGCGCGGAGGCGCTGCACCAGCGACGTGCGCAGGCGCGACTCGACCGTGGCGCCCATGAGCTGCGTGTGGGCGTGCCGCAGCCAGGGCGTGACCGCACGGCGGTCGTTGGCGTCGAGCTGGTCGACGGCGTTCAGCACCAGCCCCAGCGCATGGGTGAACCGGTAGCCCTTGGCGTACTCGGTGGCGCGGAGCAGCAGCACCGCGACTTCGTCGGGCGTCCAGCCGCGCACCCCCGAGATCAGGGGCTCGATCTCGGCGTCGTACTGCCACCAGCTCGTGTTGTCGAAGCGGGTGGCCATCATGAGGCACAGGACCGCGGCCCTGCCCTCCTCGTCCGTGCAGGCCGCGAGCCGTGCGTCGATCCCGGCCTGGGTCGCCGCGCCCGCCGCCCTGTATCGCCGGAACGCGTGCCCCATGAACCGACGGAACTCGGACCGCTGACTTTCCAGGAGGTCGACGAGCCATCGGACGCGGTCGAGCGCAGCGGACCTTACGTCGTCGAGCGAGTCGTTCCGGCGGGATTCGGCCACCAAGGCGTCGTACAACATGCCGGGATGATGGCAGAGGGGACTGACAGTGAGCGGAAGGGCGCCCTCGGCGTCCGGTGCTCCCGTCATCTCAACGTCTGGGGCACAGCTTGACGCGCTGACTCACCCACGACGCGTCGTTGCCTCAGTCTCGTCGAATGCGCCGCCGACTGGAGTGCCGCCGAGTCGACCGCGCAGAACGAAGTCAGCTTGCACGGCTACACCGGACTGGAGCAGCTTTTGGTCCACCACCGGGGTTTGTCCGGAAGACGAGACCACAACACTGATGTACCCCTCTGGCAGCCCGGTCACGGCGTACTCTCCCTCCGCGTTTGTCGAAGTCCGAACCAACTGCCGGCCGCGAGTGTCGATGACAGTTACTGCGGCATGGCGCACGGGTCGCTGCTGGGCGTTGCGGACGGTGCCGAAAAGCATGGGCACCGACTCGCCGAAGTGGTGATGGTGGTGGACCGGGAGCGCAGTGGGCGTGGGCGCCTCCACAGAGGGGTCCTCTACCGGTGGCTCCTCGACATCTTCCTCGGCGTTCAAGCCCTGTTGCGCAACCTGGCTGTGATGCCGCCAGGCATCGAGGCCCAGCAGAGCCAGGCCCACTGTGATCCATGCGCAGAGTACGAGGATCGGCCTGAGCACCCCGGCACCGTTGAAATAGAGGAATCCGCGCAGAGCGTCCACCGCGTTCCCCAGCGGCATGACGTCGTGCAGGTACTGGAAGAACGTCGGTAGCATCGCCACGGGTGCGACACCACTGCTGGGAACGCTGAGCACGATGAACAGGCCCATGCCCACCGCGGGGAAGAACTGTTTGGTGAAGGGTGCAATGCCGGAGGAGAATGCGGCCACCGCTGTGGTGAGCAAGAAGGCGACCACCATGGCTGAGGGGTCGTCGGGAAGATAGCCCAGTCCGACTCCTGCCAGGAAGCCCACGGAGCTGAGGAGGGCGGAAAGGCCCATTACTGTCAGCAGTTTCCGGCGCCGGTTGAAGGTCACCGCTCGCAGCAGCGTGGTCGCGAGTATGTAGCCTGGAATGCTCCAGGCGACTCCGAAGTAGACCAGGGTGGTACCCATCTGGTCTTTTGCCACCGTGGGCGCCACGTCCTCGACTTGCAGCTTCACGCGGTCGTGCGCAGCGATTGCGCCGAAGTCCTTGATGAGAGCCTCCTCGAGTGATGCTCCGTTGGCCTTGGCCACGTAGAGCACACCGTGTATGCGTCCGGGGACGTACCCCGCCACGGCATCGCGGTCGAGTACTGCTCGGCGGGCTACCTGGCGGTCGGCCACGGCCGTGACGTCGAACCCGCCGGGATGCTGTCGCCGCAGAGCTGTCTCGCTCCCGGAGTCCGGTGCGCTGTGAGCAACTACGACTTTCGCATTGTGGGGCTGAGGCGCGTGCAGAGCAGGTGCGAAACAGAAGAGCAGGCCGAGGAAGAGGACCGTGGGGAACCACAAGGCTTCGGCCAAAGTCCTGGCCGGGTGAACTTCCTGAGAGAGCTTGATCCGGTGTCTCACAGATTCACGCCCGGGACGCATCGATGAATGCCGTACTTGCAGGACTCATTATCGAACGGATGCGGGCTGCTGCCTTGGCCTCGCCGCCCGTGGCGGCTGACCAGTCCGGCGCTGTCCCCAGCACGTACTTGTGCGCCGGGCCCTCTCAAACCGAGCGAACGTTCATGCATGCGGACCCCATGCTTTGTGGTCCTCTGCGGTGGAGCCAGCTCCATGGCGCCTTCTCCGTTCCTCGCACCTGACTGCCGTCATTGCACGCGCTCATTACTGTACCGATCGGAACATCTATACCTCGTGGAGCCTACGCGTACCGATCGGTACAGTCAAAACGCACCTAGACCCGCCGGCGTCGAAAGCCGAACCACTGGCGCAGATCGTCGGCCGCCTCCAGCAGTTCGGCTCGGCTCACGCAGATACAGCTGAGCCCGCCCGCCGAGATTCCTCGGCACGACCAAACGCCGCCTGCGCGGGGGCGGCGGGCGGCGGGCGTGACGACAGTGCCCTGATCGGCCGGGACACCGACACTCCTCACGACCGCGGCACCCGTCCCTCTGTCCTCACTGACGCGATCGCCTGATCAACGTACCGACTGGAACGTCAACACTGTGCGACCCTATGCGTACCGACCGGTACAGTCCGGGGCATGCCCCGACCAGTCAATGTCGAAAAGCGCGCCGAGTTGCTGCGGGAAGTGGTGGCGCACCTTCAAGACCACGGACTCGCGCAGATGTCGCTGAGCCCGCTCGCCGAATCCATCGGCACCACCAAACGCATGCTTCTGTACTACTTCGGCAGTCGCGAGAACCTCCTGGCGCAGGCACTGAACGCCAACCGCCCCGATGCCCATGCGATGTTCGACGACGTCCACGACACCGCAGGGCTGCGTCGGGCCGCCCGCACGTTGTGGGAGGCGATGACCGTCGGGGAGCAGTCCGGACCGATTCGCATGCTCTTGCAGCTGTTGAGCCTGGCCGTCACGGACCCGCAGCAGTACGGCGAGCTGGCCGCCGACACCGTTGAGGTCGTGATCGGGCCGATCGCCGACGCGTACGTCCGGCTGGGACACCCACCGGAGCAGGCACGAGCCGCAGCCACGCTGCTCGTTTCGGGCCTGCGCGGATTGTGCCAGGACCGCCTGGTGACCCACGACGTCGCCCGCACCGACGCGGCAGCCGATCGTCTCATCGACGGAGCCACCGCAGTGCCCCGCTGACCCACGGCACCGAGCACCCACCGCTCCCGAAATTCTTCTCCCATCGGAAGCGCGTAAAGGCAGACTCCGACACGCCGATCCGGACGGCGTGAGTGCTGCGGCGGCTGCAGCTCAGTTCGCATCATCCGGTTCGGGTCGCAAGGTCGTGGCCGTCCCGGTGGCCATGTCCTCGTCGGCCACGCCTTCGGGGGCCGACGCCGCAGAACCCTCGTACCGCGGCGGAGCGATCACGAGACGGGAGGGCGGGGACGAACGACGCCTGGGGTGCCGGCGCTTTCTCGCGGCCCCCGTTGGCGATGACGACGGCGATGTAGGGCAGACCTATGCCGAGGACCAGCGCGACAAGCGCAACGGGCCGTTCGACGTTCCACAGAGTGGCAGCCAGGATCACCGACACCGTACGCACCGACATGGCAATGACGTAGCGTCGCTGTCGACCGCGGACGTCCTCGTTCAGCCCCTTGCGCGCCGCGGTGATCCGGAAGACCTGGACGTTGTTCTGCTTGCTGATCACGCTTCATCGCCTGCCTGTCTTGGCACTTCCTTCAACCCGCGTCTCTCACAGGAGAACGTCGTGGACGGTCGAGCGCATAGCTACGGGCGAGTTTCCTGTCGACGAGGACATACCTGCTGTACGTATTGACAGCATCGCCGCCGCATCTGTGACACAGTCCCCGCGAAGGCCCTCACCAGGGGCGGGCCGGGTGGACCGAACTCGCCGTCCCCTCCGCGACGGGCAGCAAAGACAGGAGTTGCAGTTTGGTGTGGCTCTCCGTGCCCGGTACTGCTGTGTAGACCACGAGCCGCTGCGACTGCTCTGGGTCCACGAGCGCCTGGCAGTGCAGTTCAAGCGCCCCGACCTGTGAGTGCAGAAAGCGTTTGGAGGCGCAGTGGGGCCCCAGGACGAGGTGCTCGTGCCACAGTGCGGCGAATTCGGGGCTCTCCTGGTTGAGTGCGTCGACGAGCTTCGCGGCACGGGAGTTCTCGCCGTCATGTGTGTAGGCGACGTGGAGGTCCGCTGCCATCAGACGGCTCTGTGCGGCGTGGTCGCTGTCGGGGTGTACGAGCCGGGAGGCCGGATCCGTGAACCAGCGGTAGTGGGCGCTGCGCGGCAAGCCCGTGTAGGCGGTCTCGTCGCCCAGCAGCGCAACCGCGGGCCGCGTTTGCTTCAGGGTTTCGCCGAGCTGGTTCATCACCCGGGCGGGGGTGTCTTCCAGGCGGTCCAGGATGCGCATCATTCCTGGACTGATGTGGTCACCGCGCCGTATCCGGCGAGGTGCGGTGTGGCCGGCGATCCGAAACAGATGGTCTCGCTCCTCCAACGACAGATGCAGACCTCGCGCTATTGCGGTAAGCACCTGTTCAGAAGGCTGAGGGCCCCGCGGTTGTTCGAGCCGGCCGTAGTAGTCGACTGATATGTCGCACAGTGCCGCGACTTCCTCGCGGCGCAGTCCAGCGGTGCGCCTGCGACGTCCACGGGGCAGACCCACGTCCTCAGGCTGCAGTGCCTCTCGGCGGGCCCGCAGGAACGCCGCCAGTGCTGCTCGGTCCGCCATGGCTTCGCCTTCTCATTCATACGGGGCCGTGCCGACTTCCACGGGGTGTCGGCTCCGGGATGCCGGGATGCCGGGATGCCGGGGGAGAAGGAGCATCCCGGCCGGTTTGCCGAGAATCGCGCTGCGAGCCACCGCGATGGCGTGCTTGCCGGCGAGGCCGACGTCGTACGCCTGCGAACGAAGCCACCGCCAGCATGATCACCGCAGGATGACCTTACTGACGGCAGTCGGACATCGTTGGGTCACGCGGTCGAAGCTCCCGCGAGAACGGTCAGTTGTCTTCCCAGTGCCGCGTGGCGGTGGTCGCGGTGACGTCACTGGCGTAGACGAGTGCCACGCGGTGGTTGTACTGGATCGTGTACATCTTCTTGCTGCCGATGACGACCGTTCCGGATGAGGCGAAGTAGTCGTCGGTGGCCGTCGCCGGCTGGGTGGCGACGTAGGCCTGGCCCGCCGGGACCGAGTACATGCTCAACGGTGCTTGCGTCGACGCGCCCAGGCCGGCGGGGTACTCGGACTTGTCCGGGTAGCTGGATCCGTAGACGGCCACGGATGTGGTGCCTGCGGGCTTGATGATCTTCACGCCGTAGACGGGCCGGGTGTTCTTGCCTCCGGGGTTGTGAAACCAGACCTTGGCGCCGCTGTACCAGACGGCAGTCCAGTCGCCCTGAACCTCGGCGACGACGAACTGCTGGCCGGCCTGTGCGGTGCTGCCCCAGTCGTTGATTCGATTCGTGCCGGCAGCAGTCCCGTGGATCGTCTGGTCACCGAAGAGAGGTGCCTCCACGTCGGGAGCGGTGCGCAGGTACACGAAGTTCGACGCTTGCTGCTTGTCCGTGCAGGACGTCATGGCGCCCGTCGGATCGTCGGACGGGCAGACCTGGACCGTCTGCACATTGTCGTCGAAGGGCGGGTCGATGGATACGACCGAGCCCTCGGACGGAACGCTGGGCACTCCGCTGACGGGGCGGCCGAGCAGGCGCATGAAGTGGTCCCAGTCCCAGCCGTTGCCTGGATCCCAGTGCATGCCGGGCACCAGCGAGGAGTTCGGCCCGGCAACGTTGTCGTGGCCCAGGATGTGCTGACGGTCCAGGGGGATGTCGAAACGGTCCGCGAGGTACGTCACGAGGTCGGCCGTGGCCTGGTACTGCGCCTCGGTGTACCAGGTCGCGCCCTGCACGGCGTATCCCTCATGCTCGATGCCGATGGAGTGCAGGTTCGTTGAGTAGTTTCCCGCGTGGAAGGCGATGCTCTTCGTGGGCACCATCTGCGTCACCGCGCCGTCCGAGGACCGCATCACATAGTGCGTCGAGGCGACGTTCTTCGGGTCTGCGAGTCCCGCGACCCCGGAGTCGTAGGAGCCCTCCAGGTCGTGGATCACGATGGTGTCGATCCGTATGCCATTGGCGGGCCGGTTCGAGACCTGGCCGCCGGCCGGCGAGCCGGCGACAAACGTGCAGGCCACGGTCGACGGACATTCAGTGGCGGCGTCTGTCGTGGCCTTGAGCCGCAACTGGTCGATCTGCGCATCTGCAGTCCGCACCGAAGGCGTGGCTTTCAGCCGGACCTGCTGACCGTCGTCGGTGACACGGGCAGCTCCGCTGCGGATGGTGCCGTAGACGCGGTTCGCGAAGCGAACGGCCCCCTGTCTCTGGGGCGACTGGCTGTAGCGGGCCACGGCGCCGTACCACTGCGACGGGTCTGCCGGCGTGCCGTCGGTTACCTGCTTCGCGTAGGAGGCAAGGAGCGCCGCACCGCCTCGAATGTTCTCTGCGGGGTCGTTCCGCAGTGTCTCCGCGCTCTGTCCGGTGAGTTTCGCGGCAGCCTGCAGCGTGTGCAGGGCCGGATTCGAGGCGAGGGAGGCAAGGTCACTGCGTCCCGCGGCACCCGCGTCACCTCCGGCGAGCATGGCCGGGGTGACGTCGGTGAGGTGCATGAGTCCAAAACCGCCGTCGGTGCTGGGCTGTGCGCCGTGTGACTGCCACCCCGACTCCTGGTAGGCCACGCCGAGCAGGACGCTGACGGGAACGTGGTACTCGGCGGCTGCCGCTGTGAAGTCCTGCTGCCGGGAGTCGCCGTGGGAGTCGCTGGCACCGTCGGCCAGCGCGGTGAACGGCACGGTAGCAAGGCCCCCGGCTACCAGCGCGCCGATCGCAAGAACGACCGAGGGACGGAGCCGCACTCTTCTTTTGTGCAAGATGCTGATCCTTATGCGGTTGAAAACCTGTCGAAGAAGCCACCGCCGGGCGGTCGAGCAGCCCAATCGCTGGAACGGTCCGGAGGCGCCGATGCCAACATGACAGGCCAGCCAGGCGAGTTGTGACACCGATGCTACGGATCGGAACGCCTTGCGGTGCCGGGACCTCGACCCGCCGGCCCAGCAGCACAGATGGCCGGCCACCCCTCAGCGATCGCGCCAGTCGGGGCGATCACTCCCCCTCCGGCGGCTGCTGTACTGCTGCAGCAGTGTGTCCGCCGCAATCAGCGCCTGCTCGGCGGTACGCACTCCGGTCATGACACACAGCGTGTACTTCGCGTCCTCCAGAGCCCGGCTGGTCCGGCCCGTGGGACAGACGTCGTACTCGATCCGCGCTTGCGCGAACCGGGCAAGCGCAATACGCACTTCCTTCTCCACAGGAACAATCACTGCGGTTCCCTCTCCCTCTTGCAGCACAATCCTTCAGGCGCCCTTATTCCTCAGGCATGTTGACCAACCGCAGGCCAACTCCCCCAACAGAGGGCGCAAAAAGAGCCCGCCTTCACACGCACCGATGCGGCGATACGGCGGCTCACTTGGACACCCTCACACAAGGACCACCCAGAGCACCTGTTTGTGACACCACGGCGGGAGGGACGCGTTTCTACGCGCCGGCCGCTCGCCAACACGGTGTCACACCGGGGGCAGGCACTCGGTCTCTATGGTCGGGCTGCCCCGGTCAGAGCTCAAAGTCCCTTCCTGACTACGGATTTACTGTGGCACGACCGAAACTCGAGCGCAGAGACACACGGGACAACATCTCATGGTGCGTTTCATGGATAAATCAAAGGTCCAATCCAGGCGCGGGACTTTCGCGAGACGCATCTGGTTCCAGAGGCTGCCCGACCAGCCGACGATAACGACCCCCCGCCTCCGGCACTCCGAGGCCTTCCTCAACGCCGAACGTGCACGCCTTGCCGCCCAGCCGGGTCTTGGATTTGCCGGGCTACTGGTAGTCGTTCCAGTGGCCGCACTGCTCGCCTTCGGTCCGGACGGCGCCGAGAGTGCGGTGGTCGTCCTTTCGCCACTGATGACGTTCGCACTTCCGGTTCTCTCCATGGTCGCGTTCTGGTGGGAGGACTGGCCGGGTTCGACCCTGCGCCCTGGTTGGTCGGCCCTTGTGGACACGCTTCTGATTGCAGCGGCGGGTGTTGCCCTGGCGGCCGTCGGCCAGGTGATCGTGGGCCATTTCGACGTGTCCGGCCTCTTCGACCCCAGTCGGGAACTCGGCAGCGCACCCTTGTACCCCGCCGCGATACCGCTGGGACTCACGATCTTCACCGCGATGCTGCAACTCACCCTCGTGTGCGAGGGCTGGCCGTTCAAGCGATTGCCCAGGCTGGTCGCGGGTTTCGCCGCGCTGGCACTCTCCTGGGGACTGGCTCTCCTCGTGCAGTACACGGCGTACGGATTCCGGGCGCCGGCGGGCTCCGGCCTGATCAGTCAGGATGGTCCCTTCTCGCACGAGGACCTCAGTGCCGTGTTCGCACTGTGCGGGGCGTGGCAGGTTTGGTTCTTCATCGTCTGGCGAGGCTGGCCGTTGAACAAACTCGGCCGGCGATGGCTGCGGATCACTCTGGGGAATCTGCTCGTGTTCGCCGGAACGGCGTTCAGCTTCGCACTGCTCGACGGTTTGTTCGGCGTGGCGGCACACACCATCCTTGCGACCGTTACCAGTTTCAGCGCAGCCGGGCTGCTGGTGGCCATGCTCTTCGAGGGAGCCTTCCGCTCCCGGAAGTCCGCCGCGTGGGAGCGGGCGACGACTCTCTGCGTCTCGGTGGTCGTGGGTGCCGGGCTCTTCGGCGGGCTGATCACCTATGCGGGCACGCTCACCTGGACGACCTCGAGTGCCGAGGGATGGGTGTCCCATGTCTGCGTGAACGCCCTGGGCTCGGGCGTGCTTTTGCATGTGGGTGTCAGCCGCCGTTGGCCGCTGAAGGGTGCGACCACGCCCGTGCAGCGGTCGGCAGCACATCCGCCGGCCGGTGATCCGGGGTTGAGCAGTTCGGCACCCTGACAATGCCGGAACTACCTTTGCGTCCCCGAACCGGAGCCCACCGTGACATCATCATTTCGGCCTTGATCGACTCGGTGTTGTTATGATCCCGTAGGGGGTCAAGGTGAGCGGACAGGGTCGTATGCAACTGCGCGGTCGGCACCGCGAGTGCAATGCGCTTGAAGAGCTGGCGTCGAAAGTCGAGGCCGGACAGAGCTCAGCTCTTGTCCTACGCGGTGAAGCCGGAATAGGAAAGTCTGCCCTGCTCGATCACCTGGCCGGGTACGTCGCGGGATACCGCGTCGCTCGCAGTGCGGGTGCCGAGTCGGAGATGGAACTCCCGTTCGCAGGCCTGCACCAGTTGTGTGCACCGTTCCTCGGTCACGTCGTCTCTCTTCCGCCTCCGCAGCAAGAAGCGCTGACCACTGCGTTCGGGGTCAGCGCCGGCCCACCACCGGACCGGTTCCTGGTCGGTCTCGCCGTACTCGGACTGCTGACCGAGGTGGCCGCCGAGAAGCCGCTGTTCTGCTTGGTGGACGACGCGCAGTGGCTCGACCGGGTATCCGCACAGACCCTGGCCTTCGTGACACGGCGGATGCTCGCTGAACCCCTCGCACTGGTGTTCGCCACGCGTGAACTGAAGGCACGCGACGAGTTCGCCGGACTGCCCGAACTGACGATCGACGGCCTCGACAACAGCGACGCCCTCGCGCTTCTGGCTTCGGAGGCCGGCGGCCCCTTGGACGAACGAGTCCGCGACCGAATCCTCGCCGAAGCCCGCGGCAACCCCCTCGCACTTCTGGAACTTCCGCACAGCCGGGAAGAGACAGAACCCATTGACGGATTCGGCCTGCCGGACCCCGGACCGGTGACCGGCCGCATCGAGCGGAGCTACCTCGAGCGGGTGCGCTCGCTCCCGCCCGCGACGCAGCGACTGCTGCTGGCAGCCGCCGCCGAACCGATCGGCGACGTGACACTCCTCAGACGCGCAGCGGCGCTCCTGGACATCGATCCTCAAGCGGCAGGCCCGGCAGTGGCAGCGGGGCTGTTCGACATCGGTGCTCTGGTGCGTTTCAAGCATCCGCTTCTGCGCTCGGCAATCTACCGGTCGGCCGAACTCGCGGAGCTGCGAGAGATCCACCGCGTCCTGGCAGAGGTGACCGACCCCGGCCACGATCCCGACCGTCGTGCATGGCACCTGGCACGATCAACCGTGCGGCCCGACGAGGCGATCGCCGCCGAACTGGAGTCATCCGCCGCGCGAGCGCTGGCGCGCGGCGGCACCGCCGCGGCCGCGGCGTTTCTCGCACACGCGGCTGTATTGACTCCGCAGCCACAGCGGAAGGCGACGCGTGCCCTCGCGGCAGCTCAAGCCAAGCTTCGCGCCGGTGCACCAGCCGCGGCACGTGATCTGCTGGCCCTCGCCGAGAGCGGAGTCCTGGACGAGATCGGTCACGCTCGCGTGCACCTCACCCACGCTCAGATCGCCTTCGCCGGCAGCCGCGGCGCCGAAGCGCTCCCCCTCCTGCTGGCCGCCGCGCAGCGCTTGGTCCCGCTCGACGTCGGCCTGGCTCGCGAGACGTTTCTGGACACCGTGTCAGCGGCTATGTTCGCAGGGCGGCTCGCTGTTGGGGCCACGGTGCGAGAGGTGGCGGAAGCAGCGCACAGGACGTCACGTTCCCACACACGGCCGCCACGCAACGCCGACCTTCTCATGGACGCCTTGGCCACCCGGTTCACCAGTGGGTATCGTGCAGCCGCCGCCGGCTTGCGGGACGCGGTGAGCGCGCTCCGCCGGGAGACCGACCCCGAGCAGGTCCTGCGCTGGTCATGGTTGGCCTCCGCCCTCGCTGCCGAGATGTGGGACGACGAAGGTTGGACCGAGCTGGCGACACGCCACGTGCAGACCGCCCGCACCGTCGGCGCACTGACGGAGTTGCCACTCGCACTCAACTCGCGGGTGGTCGTTCACACGTACGCCGGTGAACTGGACGCGGCGGCACTACTCATCGCGGAGAGTCTCAGTGTCCAGGAGGCGGCCGGCAGCAACAGCTTCACGCCCTACGGAGCGCTTACCCTCACCGCCTGGCAAGGAAGGGAACGCGAGGCCGCAACGCTGGTGAGGACCAGCCTGGACGACGCCATGAATCGCGGTGAAGGCGTCGGCGTGTCAGTCGCCCATGGGGCGGCTTCCGTGCTCTACAACGGTTTGGGCCGATACGAGGAGGCCTTCGACTCCGCCCGTCAGGCGAGCGCGCACCCGCAGGATCTCGCCGTGTACCACTGGGGATTGACGGAGCTGGTGGAGGCCGCAGTGCGCAGCGGCAACCGCGAGGCGGCCGAGGCCGCACTGGCCGAACTGACCCGGGCCACCGAAACCGCGGCCACGGACTGGGCCTTGGGGGTCCAGGCACGCTCGCGGGCTCTGCTCTGTCAGGAGGACTCTGCCGAAGAGCTCTACCGCGAGGCTGTTGAGCGACTCGGACGTACTCGTGTCAAGACGGATTTGGCACGGGCACACCTGCTGTACGGCGAATGGCTGCGACGGCAGAACCGCCGCGTCGACGCCCGCGAGCAACTTCGCGTGGCGCACACCCTCTTCAGTCAATTCGGCGCCGGCGCGTTCGCCGAGCGCTCCGTCCGCGAACTGCGGGCCGCCGGCGAGTCCGTGACCCGGCGGACCGGTGCCGCCCCGGCGACGCTGACCCCTCAGGAAACGCAGATCGCGCAGCTGGCCCGTGCGGGACTCACCAACACCGAGATCGGCGCACAGCTGTTCCTCAGTCCGCACACCGTGGAATGGCACCTGCGCAAGGTGTACGCCAAACTCAACATCACTTCTCGCCGGCTTCTGCACACGGCGCTCTGACCGGTACGCCGCTCCGGACCCACTGATCTCGGCAGTGATGGAGCCGCTGGCCACCGACGCGAGACCAACAGTCCAGCGACTTGACGGACCAGCCCAGGGACTGTCCAGTCCACGGGGGGCCACGAAGCCACCTACGCCCTGTCAAGGGCGCGACCAGGTGCCTCTCTGCGTGAACCTGATGTCAGCCGCCCTTCAAGGGGGAAATCGCTGACTCGGTCCGGTCGACACTGCAAACGCCCCGCGTCTCTAAGAAAAGGGACGGTAACCAATCCATGGGGTAGACCAGAAACGGCGCCGATGAGTCCGACCACGCTCTTACGCGGCCTGCACCCCGGCCGGCCTCGTGGCTCGAGCTGTCGGTCCGGTCTCCGCCAGGAGTGCCTGCTCCAGGCGGGCCAGATCGCCTCCCTGTGCCGCCGCGAGGAAGGCCTGCACAAGACGGCGATGGCTGATGCAATCCACCGGTTGCCGGTGACGCTTCGCACCGAGTCGCCGCTGTGCGCGAGTGACCTGCTGCCTGGCGTTGACGACGCTGAGATGCAGAAGGCCGGCAATCCGCTCATACGGATAACCGAACCCCTCCCGGAGGACGAAGGCTGTGCGCTGCGGAGGTGTCAACGTCTCCAGAAGCAGAGAGACCGCTCGCTCCACGGTGTCTTGCTGCTCGGCTCCTGATTCCGGGCTGGGGCCCGGGTCCAACGCCTCCGGAAGCCAAGGAGTGGCGCTGCGTTCCCGGCGTCTGTACGCCGATTGAACCGAGTTGATCGCCAGCCTGACGGTGATCGTCCGCAACAGCGCCTGGGGTCGTCGCACGGATGTTCGATCTGTGCACTGCAGTCGCAGCCATACCTCCTGGACCACCTCTTCGGCCTCGCTCTCGTTGTCGAGGATGCGATAGGCGATCTTGAGGAGTGCCGGCCGATCTCGCAGGTACATGGACGCCGCATCCTCCAGATCGTCAATGGCCGTGGGCGATGCGTGACCGCCGGCCATCGGCGGTCGTCCGGCTTCGAGCAGGTACCTGTCCATGGTCGGAACCTCCGCTGGGTGGGTCAGCAACCTGGAAATTCGAGCTGCGACCAACCTCGCGCCGAACCCGCGTGGCCCGCGCCTTCAAGGCTCCGTGGGACCCCGTGGGGAACTGCGTGGTGATGCCGTGGTGAGTCCGTGGGCGCCCCGCTCAGCCGTGGGCTTGGACAGGACCTGCGCCGAGCGCGGTCGATGTGTTGAACACGGCTAGCGTGTGGCCGTCAGGCCTTCCGGCCGCACCGAAGAGATCTCTTTGCGCGAGGAGATACCCAACTTCGCGAACACCTTGCGCAAATGCCAATCGACCGTATGAGGGCTGAGGAACAGTCGGGCGCCGATCTCCGGGTTGGTGAAACCCTCCTTGGCAAGCCGCGCGATCTCGACTTCTTTTGGCGTGAGGACCGCCGGCGCGACTGAGGCTCGTTTGCGCACCTTGGCTCCCGCAGCCTGGAGCTCACGTCGTGCGCGCTCCGCGAATGCCTCGGCGCCCGCCTCGCTGAGCATCTCGTGCGCTTCGCTCAGCCGTTCACGAGCGTCCGCCGATCGGCCTTCACTTCGCAGCCATTCACCGTACCTGAGTCGGGCGCGGGCGCTGTCCATCCGGGCCTGCGTCCTGTCGAGCAGCTCGATGGCTTCTCGGTGCAGATCCTCGGCTGCCCCTCCATCGCTCACCAGGGCACGGGTAGCGGCCGAAATACCGAGTGCCCAGGTGGTTTTGCTGGCCTGGGCCATCTCTTCGATCATCCGCGCGGCTTCGGCCGCCCTGGTTGTTCGCCCCAACCGTACGGCGGCTTCGACAAATTCCACCCTGGACTGGAGGGACAAGCCGAGTTCCTGCGGGTTCTCGCATCCACGTTCTGCGCACGCGTAGGCCTCTTCGTATCGCCCAAGGCCGTTGTAGAGCACCGCCAAGGCCCATTGCGTGGCTGTCGTCACCTTCCCCTCGTCCTGCAGGAGACGGTCTTGCGTGAGCGCTTCGATCGCCTGACGGGTCGTGGACTCCCGTCCCTTGAAAGGTTCCAGAACCAGTGCGCCGTAGTGCGCGAAGAAAGTGCTGCCCGTCGCCTCACCGATCGCGTTCGCCTCCGCGACAAGGGAATCGGCGCCCCGCAGGTCGCCGGCGAATGCCCGATTCGACAGACGGAGCAGGAGGGATGACGGCAGAAAAGCGAGGGCTCCTGTGTCGCGGCCCATGCCGACCAGCCGGGCGGAGAGCTCGGACCAAGCGTCGAAGTCCCACGTCGTGTGAGCCATACGGCACACGAGCGGGAGCCACCCAAGACCGTCCTCCGGCGCGACCTCATCCGTGCGGAAGGCGGCCACAGCCTCCATGAGAACTGGCGCACCAGCGGCGTAACCTTCGGTGATCACCCGTGCGACACCCTGCAAGAGGAGATCCTCACGGGTCGGGGGGTGAGTCAAGGAGGGTGCGCTCAGCACCGCTTCTGCAACGTCGCGGACGCCCCCCGCGGCCAGTCGGCCTGCGGTCAATGCCGCGTAGAGGGCGTCCCGGTAGGTCTCACGGGCGAGCTTGGCGTCGAATGACTGGAGCCGCTCGGCAGCTTTGAGCAGCAGCGGTAGTCCGGCACTGGCACTTTGGGAGACGGAGATGATCTGCCCGCGGAGCAGCATGGCTTGCGCGGACCTGACGTCGTCGAGGCGACTCAGTTCCGCCGCGTCGACCAGTTCCCGCGCAACGTCGAAAGCGCCTGCTCGATACTTGGCCTGCGCCGCAGCCAACGCCCGAGGCCCCCAGCGTGCGGGGTCCGAGGTCAGTTCGGTGGCTCGCTGGAGGAAAGCTGCCGCCGTGGCGATTCCGCCGCGCAGTTGCGCGCGCCCGGCCGATCTCTCCAATTCGGCGGCCACGGCTTCGTCCGGCCCCGCCGTCGCGCTCGCCAGGTGCCAGACACGGCGTTCCGGATCGAATTGCGCGTCGATCGAGTCCGCCAGGGCCTTGTGGACCCGTCGCCGTTGTTCGAAGTCGGCGGCGCGATACGCAGCAGACCGAACCAACGGGTGGCGGAAGCGAACCCACGTACCAAATGAGATGAGTCCGGACGTTTCGGCGCTGGCCTCGGCAGTGCTCACAGCGATTCCGAGACGTTCAGCAGCCCGCCGCAGCAAGGCCACATCACCGACCGGTTCTGCAGCGGCGATGAGCAGCAGTTGTCGCGTTTCCGCCGGGAGCGACTGGACGCGACGGAGGAAACCGTTCTCGATCTGGCTGGACAGTGGGCGGCGCTCGAGCCCTGCGAGCCCTCCTGCCAATTCGACTGCGGTCAGGCCCCTCGGCAGTTCCAGAAGTGCCAGCGGATTGCCGCGCGTTTCGGCCACGATGCGGTCCCGCACGCGCCGGTCGAGCGGGCCGGTGATCACCGATTCGAGGAGCCTGCGGGAATCACTGTCGCTCAACCCGCGCACGTGAAGCTCTCGCAGGTCGGTGAAAGCCTCGCGAGGGCCGGACTCACGGACGGCGAGAACGAGCAGAACCGATTCGGCAAGCAGCCGACGAGCTACGAACTCCAGCGTCTGGGCCGACACGCGGTCCAGCCATTGCGCGTCATCCACGAGACAGACGAGCGGCTCGTCACCAGTAGCGCCGGCAAGCAGACTGAGAGTGGCCAACCCCACCAGAAAACGATCAGGCGCGTCACCGGCCCGCATCCCGAAAGCCGCGCGCAGCGCGTTCTGCTGCGGTTCGGGGAGATCATCGAGGTGGGACAGCAGTGGAGCGCAGAGTTGGTGCAGGCCGGCGTAGGAGAGCTCCATTTCGGACTGGACGCCGGCTGCCCGGACGACGCGGCACCCGCCGGCACGCTCGATCACGTAGTTCAGCAGTTCGGTCTTCCCGATGCCTGCCTCACCCCGCACGACCAGGACCCCGCTCTGCCCGGCCCTGGCTTCTGCCAAGAGGTGGTCGAGATATCGGCACTCGCTCCGGCGCCCGACGAGCCCGGCCCGCGCTCCGTCTCTCCCCATGGCAGCCTCCCGGCTGTCACCATACCCTCGGCCTCGTGTACACGCTGTCTCAAAATCTATCCCTACTCACACGACAGGACCATGAGTGTTCGCGAGCCGTATCCATCAGCCCTGGCCTGTAGCCCCCTGCTTCGATCGGCTCGCCTCCTCTGTCAGCAGTGCACGCCGGAGCGTGGGGCGCGCAGCGAGCGAGGGCGCGATCTGGGTGCTTCCGAGCCGCGGCGTGCGGAAGGCCGGCGGTCGACAACCGACCCCTGCGTCTCCCGAGAACTCGGCAAGGCCGCAGAGCAGCATCCGCGGCCCTGCGGCCGCCCTCCTCCACAGGCAGAAGAGCCGAAACCAGAACACTACTGGTCAGCCGTGAGTGGACCTCGGCAGTAGGACACCATCGACGTACAGGTCGACGTGCTCGTTGTAGAAGGCAGTAAGCCCCGCGATGCGGTTGGCGTGAATGGTCGGAAAGTCGTAGCCCCAGGCGATGTCCTCATGGGAGGACCTGTCGCTGTCGAAGGACCAGTAACTGCTCGTCGTCCCCTTGTAGGGACATCGGGTCATGGTGTCTGAATGCCGCAGTCGGGTCCAGTCGACGTAGTTGCGATCAAGGTAGTAACGGGTGGGCAGGCCCGTTTCAAACAGTTTCACACAATTGGGGGCCTCCGCCAGCACCACACCATCCAGCTCCACACGAACGCTGCTGGTGGAACGCAGGGCGTCCACACGGGAGTAGGGGCTCCTGGGATGAACGAAGACGGGCTCGTCTTCCTCGAACCACGCATCCAGGGCCTCCCACTCGAAGCGTACGGTGTCATGCAAGGGTCCCGGGGCGCCCTCGCCCCAGAGCCAGGCCGCGCCTGCGCGGACGTGAGGGCCTACCCGCAGAGTGTGTCGGTGTGCCGGTCCGGCACCGAGCTGTTCCGTGTGGTTGTCGTCTTGGAGCACACCGTCCACGAGGTCCTCGATCGGGATGCTGAACTGAGGGTAGGCCTGCCATTCCCACACGTACAGGGCACGGCGGGTGTCGAAGGCGACGTGGCCACCGATCGTGCCGCGGATACGGCGGGGCACGGGCTCGACGTGCCCGATCGGAACGATCAGGCTTGGATGCAGAACACTCTCGGTTGCCATGGTGATCACCTTGGTTGATTCGCCGGCTGTGCGCCCTCCGGAGAAAGGGCCACACATCCACTCAGTTGATGCTCTGGGGTGGGCCTGGTGGTGCGTCACCAGGTTGTTGTCACATGGTGTCCCTGCTCGATGCAATCTGCTGGGACACGTGGAGTCGAGGTCAGGCGGTGGGTCGCGGGGCGCGGAGGTGGGCGCGCTGCTTGAGTTCCTCTTCGTCGACGAGTTCGAGCATGGGCTTGCCCGGCGCGCACATCATGGTG